>JAGWKJ010000420.1 GCA_028865375.1 Hyphomicrobiales bacterium
CCACCACCGCGGAGGACGCCACGACGCGCAGCCCCGCCGACCGCGCGAGCCCGCCCGCCGCCTCGCCCGGCGCCGCGCGCAGGTCGACGATCGCCGCGATCTCGACGCCGGCCGCCGCGAGGTCGCGCGCGGCGCCATAAGCCGCGTCGTCGGCCGTGAAGACGACCGCGCGCGCGCCGGGCTTGGCGCCGTAGCGATGGAGATAGGTCCGCGCCGCGCCCGCCAGCATGATGCCCGGCCGGTCGTTGTCCGGGAACGCGAGCGGCTGCTCGATCGCGCCGGTGGCGAGCACGATCCGCCTCGCGCGCATCTTGAGGAGGCGCTCGCGCGGCGCGCCCTCGGGCGGCGCGGCGAGATGGTCGGTCAGGCGCTGCGCGAGGCCGACGAAACCGGCCTCGTAAATCCCGAACGCCTGCGTGCGCGTCAGGACGGTGACGTTCGTCCGTGCGGCCAGCGTCACGACCGCTCGCGCGAGCCAGTCCGCGGCGCTCGCGCCGTCGATCGTCGCGCGCGTCTCGTCGAGCAGGCCGCCGCCGAGTTCGGGGCCTTCGTCGCAAATAACGACCTTGGCGCCGCCTTCCGACGCCGCGAGCGCCGCGGCGATGCCCGCCGCGCCGCCGCCGACGACGAGGACGTCGCAATGCGCGTGGCGGCGCGAATAGACGTCGGGGTCCGGACCTTCGGGGGCGCGGCCCAGCCCCGCCGCGCGGCGGATGACGGGCTCGTAGAGCGCTTTCCACGCGCCTGCCGGCGCCATGAAGGTCTTGTAGTAGAAGCCCGCCGCGAACAGCCCGGGCGGCGCGAGGTCGTTGAGCGCGCCGACGTCGAAACCGAGCGATGGCCAGCGGTTCTGGCTCGTCGCGACGAGGCCATCGTGGAGCTCGACCTGGGTGGCGCGCAGGTTGGGCGTCGCGCGCGCGCCGCCGCGCGACACGGTGACCAGCGCGTTGGGCTCCTCGGCGCCGGCGGCCAGCGGCCCGCGCGGCCGGTGATACTTGAACGAGCGCCCCATCAGGTGGACGCCCGACGCGATCAGCGCCGACGCCAACGTGTCGCCGGCGAAGCCATCGTATCGCTTGCCGTCGAACGAGAAGGACAGCGGCCGCGCGCGGTCGATGCGGCCGCCGTCGGCCGTGCGGAATTCGCCGTTCATCGCGCGCCCTCCGCGCCGAGGGTGGGCCGCGGGGCGCCCGCCGGATAGGTGGCCAAGATGCGGTCGGAGACCGTGTCGCGCAGGCAATTGAAGAAGCGTCCGCAACCATGGACGTGGCGCCAGCGCTCGGCCGCCACGCCCTTCGGGTTGTCGCGGAAGAAGAGATATTCCGACCAGGCCGCATCGTCGACGGCCGAAGGATCGGCCGGCCGCGCGACATGGGCCTGTCCGCCGTGGCGGAATTCGATTTCCGGGCGCTCGGTCGCGCAATAGGGGCAACGGATCAGGAGCATCGGACCCTCGACACGGGATTCTCCACCCCCGCTCCGGCGGGGAAGGCGACGAGCGAAGCGAAACGGCGGGGAATTCTCCTCGTCCGCCTCGGCGGGGGAGGTGGCGAGCGGAGCGAGACGGAGGGGGCAGGCGGGATTCCCCCTCCACCGCGCTGCGCGCGGTCCCCCTCCCCCGCTGACGCGGGGGAGGAGCGCGGCGTCGGCCTGTTCAATGCGCCACCGCGGCGGCGGCCGCCTCGTCGATCAGGCGGCCGGTGCGGAACCGGTCGAGCGAAAACGGCGCGGC
>JAGWKJ010000421.1 GCA_028865375.1 Hyphomicrobiales bacterium
CAGCGCGAAGCGCAGCGACGGATCGGCTTCGAGCGCCTTGGCGGCGCCGGGCAGCGTGACTTCGGGGCCGAAGTCGCCGCCCATGGCGTCGAGCGCCACGCGCAGGACGTCAGCCATGCAGGGGCCGCGTGACGCTACGCCAAGGCGCGGGCGCCCGACGCGCGCGGCGCCGGGCGGACGGACGGTCGAAGCGAAGCCCCTTCATGGCGCCACCTTAGCCGAAGGTCGGGCCGGCGCAATGGCTTGGCGGCGCCGGAGGGCGCCTCATGGGCCGTCTTCCGCGGCCGCCTTCAGGCGATAGAGCGCGTCGAGCGCTTCGCGCGGGCTCAGCCGGTCGGGTTCCACGGCGTCGAGCGCCTCGCGCAGCGGATCGCGCGCGGGTGCGACCTCGGGCGTAGGCGCGGCGCGGAACAGCGGCAGATCCGCCGACAGCGGGCCCGCCGCGGCGCCGCGGTCGGCGCGCTCCAGCGTCGCCAGCAGGTCCTTGGCGCGCGCGACGACCTTGGCCGGCAGGCCGGCCAGCCGCGCCACCTGCACGCCATAGCTCCGGTCGGCGGCGCCGGGCCCGACCTCGTGCAGGAACGCCACGCCGCCGCGCCATTCCTTCACCCGCATCGTCAGGTTGACGATGCGCGGCGACGTCTCCGACAGCTTCGTCAGTTCGTGGAAATGCGTGGCGAACAGGGTGCGGCAGCGGTTCGCCGCGTCGAGATGTTCGATGCAGGCCCAGGCGATCGACAGGCCGTCCCAGGTCGCCGTGCCGCGACCGATCTCGTCGAGCACCACGAGCGAGCGCGCCGTCGCCTGGTTGAGGATGGCGGCGGTCTCGACCATCTCGACCATGAAGGTCGAGCGGCCGCGCGCGAGGTCGTCGGAGGCGCCCACGCGCGAGAACAGGCGGTCGACGATCCCGATCCGGGCGGACCTCGCGGGCACGAAGCCGCCGGCCTGCGCGATCACCGCGATCAGCGCGTTTTGCCGCAGGTAGGTCGATTTGCCCGCCATGTTGGGCCCGGTGACGAGCGCCAGTCGCGCCTCCTCGTCGTCGGGCGACGATAGGGCGCAGTCGTTGGCGACGAACGGTTCGCCGCGCTTGGCCAGCGCCGCGGCGACGACGGGATGGCGGCCGCCCTCGACCTTGAACGCGAGGCTCGCGTCGACGGCGGGTCGCGTCCAGTCGCCGCCGTCGGCGAGTTCGGCGAAGCCCGCGTGGACGTCGAGGGCCGCCAGCGCCTCGGCCGCGCGGCGCAGCCCGGCCCGGAGCGCCAGCGCCGTCTCGCGCAGCCGCTCGAAATGCGCGCGCTCGGCGGCGAGCGCGAGATCGGCGGCGGCCGCGATGCGCGATTGCAGGTCGGCGAGTTCGGCGGTGGAGAACCGCATCGCGTCGGCCATCGTCTGGCGGTGGACGAATTCGCCCGCGTGCGGCCCCCGCAGCATCGCCTCGCCGGTCGCCGCCGGCACCTCGACGAAATAGCCGAGGAAATTGTTGTGCTTCACGCGCAATTGCCGCGCGCCGACGAGGTCGGAATAGCGCCGTTGCAGGCCCGCGATCACGCGCTTGGCGTCGTCGCGCAGCGCGCGGTGGTCGTCGAGCGCGGCGTCGAAGCCCTCGCGCACGAATCCGCCGGCGGCGACGTCGAGCGGCGCCTCCTCGGCGATCGCGCCGGCGATCGCCGCTTCGAGTCCGGGCGCCGGATCGTCGAGCGCGTCCGCGGCGGCGGCGAGTTC
>JAGWKJ010000092.1 GCA_028865375.1 Hyphomicrobiales bacterium
GGCGGCCCACGGGCCGCCCGCACGTCAGGGCAAGAGCGCGAATAGCGCCGGACCTCAGGGGGGAGCTTCGGCATGACGGACCAATCCGCGCCGACCAAGACGATTTCCGACTTCGAGGCGAAGCTCGACAAGGCCGACAAGGCCGTCGCCCAATTCGCCGCCGACGACCGCACGCCGATCGCGGTCGTGCGCCAGTTCCTGCGCCGCAACCCGACCGCGATCCCGGCGCTCGTCCTCCTGTTCAGCGTGCTGATGTTCGGCCTCGTGGCCGACAATTTCTTGAAGGTCAGCACGCTCTCGCTCGTGCTCCAACAGGTCACCGTCGTCGGCGTCATCGCCATCGCGCAGACCGCGATCATCCTCACCGCGGGCATCGACCTGTCGGTCGGCGCGATCCTCGTGCTGTCGTCGTTCGTGATCGGCAAGCTCGCCGTCTACGCGGGCGTGCCGGCGCCGCTGGCGATCCTGGTCGGCATGGGCGCGGGCGCCGCGATGGGCGCCATCAACGGCCTGCTCGTGACCGTGGTGCGCCTGCCGCCCTTCATCGTCACGCTGGGGACGCTCAACGTCTTCAACGCCCTGAAGCTCTGGTTCACCGGATCGGAATCGATCCGCGCCGACGACATCTCCGCCAAGGCGAATTTCCTGAACTTGTTCGGCAACGAGTTCCAGCTGTTCGGCGCGCGGTTCACGTTCGGCGCGCTGGCGATGATCATGCTGGCGCTGTTCGCCTGGTACCTGCTGAACCGCACGCCCTGGGGGCGGCACGTCCACGCCGTCGGCGACGACCCGGACGCGGCGCTGCTGTCGGGCATCCAAGTCAACCGCACGCTGCTTTCGGTCTATGCGTTCGCCGGCCTCGTGTGCGGCTTCGGCGCCTGGATCGCCATCGGCCGCGTGGGGTCGATCTCGCCGATCGGCTTCGAGACGGCGAACCTCGATTCCATCACCGCCACCGTGATCGGCGGCACGTCGCTGTTCGGTGGCCGCGCCTCGATCGCGGGCTCCGTGCTCGGCGCGCTGATCGTGGGCACGTTCAACACCGGCCTCGCGCTGGCGGGCGTCGACGACTACTGGCAGATTTTCGCGACCGGCGTGCTGACCATCGTCGCGGTCGCGATCGACCAATGGCTGCGGAGGGCTTCGCAATGAGCGACCGTCAACCCATCCTGACGGCGCGGGGCCTTTCCAAGCGCTACGGCCACGTGGTGGCGCTGAACGACGCCGACTTCGACCTCTATCCCGGCGAGATCCTCGCCGTGATCGGCGACAACGGCGCCGGCAAGACCTCGCTCATCAAGGCGATCACCGGCGCGGTGACGCCCGACCACGGCGAGATACGGCTCGGCGGGCAAACGGTGAATTTCCGCTCGCCGCAGGACGCGCGCAACGCGGGCATCGAGACCGTCTACCAGAACCTCGCGCTGTCGCCGGCGATGTCGATCGCCGACAACATGTTCCTCGGCCGCGAGATGGTGAAGCCCGGCTTCCTCGGCAAGTATTTCAAGACGCTCGACCGCGCGGCGATGCGCAAGTTCGCGCGCGACAAGCTGACCGAGCTCGGCCTGATGACGATCCAGGACATCGACGTGCCGGTCGAGTCGCTGTCGGGCGGGCAGCGCCAGGGCGTGGCGGTCGCCCGGGCGGCGGCGTTCGGCTCGAAGGTCGTCATCATGGACGAGCCGACGGCGGCGCTCGGCGTCAAGGAGTCGCGCCGGGTGCTCGAGCTCATCCTCGACGTCAAGAAACGCGGCCTGCCGATCATCCTGATCTCGCACAACATGCCGCACGTGTTCGAGGTGGCCGACCGCATCCACATCCACCGGCTCGGCCGGCGGCTGTGCATCGTCGATCCCAAGAAGGCCTCCATGTCCGACGCCGTCGCGATGATGACGGGCGCGATGGCCCCGCCCGCGGATTCGATCCAGTAGTCTCGCGGCAACTCGCGGGACCCGGCGTGCGGTGCAATATGCCGGTTGCGCCGCATTCGCATTGCCGCTATGCAATAATCAACTGACGGACGGCGATCAACGCCGCGAATTGGCGGGGGTGCACTCCGTAGCGCGTCAACCGGGAGGAGATTCCAGATTATGTCCGAACACGATGATTCCGCGCGTCTTTCGCGCCGCTCGATGCTCAAGGCCGCCGCCGCGGGCGCGGCCGTCTGGCCGGGCCTGACCGCCTTTCCGGTCTGGGCCGCCGACCATCCGGCGATCGGTACCTGGCCGGCCGGCAGCGCCGGCGATTCCGTGACGATCGGCGCCACGGTGCCGCGCACGGGCCCCTACGCCCTCCAGGGCGAAGACGAACTCAAGGGCCTCCAGCTCGCCATCGAACACGTCAACGCCGGCGACCCGCTGATCCAGGCGATCTCGCCGAAGACCAAGAAGGGCGTGCTCGGCAAGACCGTGAAGCTCGCGGTGGCCGATTCCGAGGCGAAGCCCAACACCGCGGTGCAGGCGCAGACGAACTTCATCACGCAGGACAAGATCGTGCTGATGTTCGGCGCGACCTCGAGCGCGGTGGCGGTTGCGCTCAACAAGCTCGCCGACCGCGAGAAGGTGCTCTACATCGTCGGTATTTCCGGCTCGAACGACACCACCGGCAAGGATTGCGCGCGCTATTCCTTCCGCCAGTGCTTCTACGGCCAGACGGCGGCGGCCGCGATCGGCCCCGTGATGCTGAAGGCTTACGGCAAGGGCAAGAAGGCCGCCTATCTGGTGCCCGACTACACGTACGGCCACACCGTCCATCAGTCGATGAAGGACTTCCTCGGCAAGAACGGCGGCTGGACCGAGGCGACCGCGCAGGTCGCGCCGCTCGGCGCGCCGGACTATTCGTCCTACCTGCTCAACGTCGCCAATTCCGGCGCCGACGTGCTGGTCAACATCAACTGGGGCCACGACGCGGTGCTGTCGATCCAGCAGGCCAAGCAGTTCGGCGTGCTCGACAAGATGAAGCTCGTCGTTCCCTACCAGGTGCCGTTCCTCGCGCGCGAAGTCGGTCCCGACATCATGGCCGGCGTCTATGCGGCGACCGATTATTGGTGGACGTTGGAGGACAAGTTCCCGCTCGCCAAGCGGTTCAACGCCGCGTTCAAGGCGAAATACGGCTACATGCCCGAATGGGGCGCCAACAACGCCTACATGCAGGTCGCGCTGTGGGCGGCGCAGGTCGAGGCCGCCGGGTCGTTCTATCCGCCGGACGTCATCAAGGCCTACGAGTCCGGCGCGACCATGAAGTCGACCGTCGGCGACGTGCACTTCCGCGGCGCGGACCACCAACTGGTGCGTCCGGTCGTGATCGTGCAGGCCAAGGCCAAGAAGGACATGAAGGACCCAGAGGACTACTGGAACGTCCTCGACGTGCTGCCCGGAGAACCGTTGATGCAGGCCGCCGACGCCTTCGGCTGCAAGATGGGCTCGCCGACCTGACGTGAATTGCCGCCGCCGCTCTCCGGGGCGGCGGCGGTTCCGCGATGGCGTCTCCGGGGCGAATTCCGCCCCGGGGGCCGTCGACGCCGGCCACGACCCACGGAAATCCACGGCATGCTGAATTGGGCGAACCTCGTGTCGCAGCTCTTCAACGGGCTCGCGACCGGCGCATTGCTGGCGCTCATCGCGTCGGGCCTCACCATCATCTACGGCACGCTGGGCGTGCTGAACCTCGCGCATGGCGCGATGTTCATGCTGGGGGGCTACGCCGGTTGGGTCGTCTACCAATGGACCGGCTCGTTCGCGCTGGCGGTGCTTGGCGCGTCGGCGTTCCTCGTGATCGTGGGTGCGATCCTGGAGCTCGTCGTGATCCGACGCTTCTACGGCCGTCCGGGCGAGGACCAGATCCTCGTCACATTCGGGCTGGGCATCGTGATCGTCGAACTGGTGCGGCGGGCGTTCGGCAGCCTGTCGCTGACTTTGCCCGCCCCGGCGTGGGCGTCTGGCATCACGTCGCTCGGCTTCATGCTCTACCCGACCTACCGCATCGCGCTGATCGGCATCGTGGCGGCCGCGCTGCTGGCGCTTTATTTCGTCCTTTACCGCACCAAGCTCGGGCTGATCGTGCGGGCCGGCATCGAGGACGCCGGCATGGTCGACATCCTGGGCGTCGACGTCGGCAAGGTGTTCATGGTCGTGTTCGGCATCGGCGCGATGGCCGCCGGGTTCGCGGGCGCGGTGAACGCGCCGGTCGTGTCGCTGACGCCCGACGGCGGCGACGCGATCCTGATCGAGACCTTCGTCGTCGTGGTCATCGGCGGCGTCGGCTCGTTCTTCGGCGCGGTGCTCGGCGGCCTGATCGCGGGCGAGATCCTGAGCCTGACCTCGATGGTCGACCCCGCCTATTCCCAATTCGCGCTGTTCGCGGCGATGACGCTCGTGCTGGTGTTCCGGCCGCAGGGTCTGCTGGGCGCCGCGGGCCGCGAGTGAACGGACCCTCCCGATGATCAAACGATTTCCTTGGGTCGAGGCGCTGAGCGCGCTGGGCCTCGTCGCAGCGCCTTGGGTCCTGCCCGCGCTCGGCTTCGCGCCGGGAACCGTCAATCACGTCCTGATCTGGGGCCTGTTCGGGCTAGGCTTCGACATCCTGTTCGGCTACGCGGGCCTGCTTTCATTCGGCCAGGCGGCGTTCTTCGGCACCGGCGGCTTCGTGGCCGCCTATCTGTTGACAGTCGCGGGCATGACGAACGTGCTTCTCGCGCTCGCCGTCGGGACGGCGGCCGCGGCGGCGGTCGGCGCGATCGTCGGCCTCGTCGCGCTGCGGCGCACGGGCATCTATTTCGCGATGATCACGGTTGCGATCGCCGAGATGTTCTTCTTCTTGGAGAATAACCCGCTGGCGCGCTGGACCGGCGGCGAAAACGGCCTGCCCGGCGTGCCGGCGCCGAGCTTCGACCTGTTCGGCCTGCGCTGGCAGGTGGGCGTCGGCTGGTCGATGTACGGGTTCCTGGCCGCCTGCTATTTCGTCGGGCTCGTCGTCGCGCTGCGGATCGTCAATTCTCCGTTCGGCGCGGTGCTGGTCGCGATCCGCGACAACCCCAAGCGCACGCTGGCGGTCGGGCACGACGTATGGCGCTACAAGCTCGCCGCCTTCGCGATCGCGGCGGGTTACGCGGGCTTCGCCGGGGGCCTGCTCGGCGTCTTGCAGGGTTTCATGCCGCCGGAGGCCTTCATCTTCGACACCTCGGGCCAGCTCGTCGTGCAGACGGTGATCGGCGGCGCGGGCACCTTGTTCGGCCCGCTCGTGGGCGCGGCCGTGTGGCTGTCGCTGCGCGATTTCCTGCAGAGCGGCCTGAACCTCGGCGCCGCGTGGAAGCTGGTGCTCGGCCTGGTGTTCGTGCTCTTGGTGACGTTCCTGCGCCGCGGCATCCTCGGCGGCGTCAAGGACCTGATCGCCTCGGTCGACAAGCGCGCCGCCGCTCCGGCGCCGGCCGGCGTCGCCGCGGCCATGATGCCGGCCCTGCGGCCGGACGAGGCGTTCGCCGGCCCCGCCATCGAGGCGCGCGGCCTGACCAAGCGCTTCGGCGGGCTGGTCGCCAACCGCGACGTGAATTTTTCGGTCGCCAAGGGCGAGCTGCGCGGCGTCATCGGGCCCAACGGCGCCGGCAAGAGCACGTTCTTCAAGATGCTCACTTGCGAGATGGAACCTTCCGCGGGGTCGATCCTGTTCCACGGCCGCGACATCACGGGACACGGCGTTTCGCGCGTGTGCCAGATGGGCCTGACCAAGAGCTACCAGATCAACCAGTTGTTCGCCCGCCTCACCGCGCGGGAGAACGTGGAGATCGCCGCGCTCGCGCATGCGCGCGGGCCCTTCAAGCTCGACATGCTGAAGGCGGTCCGCAAGGTGCCCGGCCTCGAGGCCCAGGTCGCGGGCACGCTGGCGTTGGTGGGGCTGACGCATCGCGCCGGGACGCCGGTTTCCGAGCTCGCCTACGGCGAGAAGCGCCGGCTCGAGATCGCGCTGGCGCTCGCTTCCTCGCCGAGCCTGCTTCTGCTCGACGAACCGCTGGCGGGCATGAGCCCGCAGGAGCGCAAGGAAACGGTGACGCTGCTCAAGGCGATCCGCGAGGGCCGGACCCTGGTGGTGATCGACCACGACATGGACGCGATGTTCGACCTCGCCGACCGCATCACCGTGCTGGCGGAGGGTCGCGTGCTGGCGGAAGGCACGCCGCAGCAGATCCGCGACGACCGATCCGTCCGCGACGCCTATCTCGGCGGGGAGCACATGTGATGGCGAAGCCGGGCGAGACGCTGCTCGCGGTCGAGGGCCTCAACAGCTATTACGGCGACAGCCACATCCTGTTCGACGTGGCGATGACGGTGGCGCGCGGCGAGGTGGTCGCGCTGCTCGGGCGCAACGGCGCCGGCAAGTCGACCACGATGAAGAGCCTGATGGGCGCGGTGCGACCGCGCTCGGGCTCGGTGAAGCTCGAAGGCGAGGATCTCGCCGGGCGGAAGCCGCACCGGATCGCGGCCGCCGGCATCCAGCTGGTGCCCGAGGAGCGGCGCGTGTTCGGTTCCCTCAACGTCGAGGAGAACATCGTGCTGGCCGGCGTCAGCGCGCCGGCGCGCTGGCCGCTCGACCGCGTCTACGCGATGTTCCCGCGCCTGAAGGAGCGCCGCTTGTCTCGCGGCACCGATCTCTCGGGCGGCGAGCAGCAGATGCTCGCCATCGCCCGCGCGCTGGCGCGCGACCCCAAGATCGTGCTGCTCGACGAGCCGTTCGAGGGGCTGGCGCCGATCATCGTGCACGAGCTCGTGCGCACGGTGCACGAGCTGGCGGCCGCCGGCCAGACCATCGTCGTGGTCGAGCAGAACCTCGCCGCCGCGCTCGGTCTCGCCTCGCGCGCCTACGTGCTCAACAACGGCCACGTCGTCTACGAGGGCACGACGGCCGAGCTGCGCGCGACGCCCGACGTCCTGCATCGCTATCTCGGCGTTTGATCCGCCTCAGGGCCTGAACGCGACCTTGCCGCGCCGTCCCGGAGCGGTCGCCGCGCGCGCCGCGGCCGCGCAATCGGCGAGCCCGAACGCGCGCTCCACGCCAAGCTTCAGTCCGCCCGAACGCGCGAGCGCGACGATCTCGCCGGCCATCCGCGCGCGATCGGCGGCCGGCGTGCGCGCCATCCGCGTCACGGCCCAGAAGCCGACGATCTTGGCTTCCTTGAAGATGACCTCGCCCGGCGGAAAGCGGGCGTCCTCGCCCGACATCGCGCCGAACACCATCAGCGTGCCGCCGTGCGAAAGCGCGCGCAGCATGTCGCCGGTCGCCCTGCCGCCGACGGAATCGATTCCGAAGAGGATCGACGCGCCGCCGGCGGCGGCCCGCGCGCGGGCAGGCCAGTCGCCGCCCTCCTCGGCGACGGCATTGCCGATGTCCAGCGCCGTCAGCGCGGCGGCGCCTTCGTGCGTGCGCACGACGTTGACGACGCCGATTCCGCGCGCAGTGGCGAGCGCGGCGAGCGTCTTGCCGACCGCGCCGCCGGCCGCGTTCTGCACGATCCAGTCGCCGGGCTTGGCGTCGAGATCCTCGATCGCCATCAGCGCACTGATCGGCATTGCGACGAGCTGGCAGGCGAGCGCGTCGGGCACGCCCTCGGGCACGGGAAGGAGCGCGCGGGCCGGCGCGAGGAAACATTCGGCCCAGGTCCCGGCGTCGCCGGCGACCGCGACGCGCGCGCCCAAAGGCGGCGCCGTCACGCCCTCGCCATGCGCGTCGACGAGCCCGACGGCTTCCGAGCCGCCGATGGCCGGCAGCGCCGGCTTCACGCCGTACTGGCCGCGCACCTTCCAAAGATCGTGATTGTGGATCGGCGACAGCAGCGTGCGAATGCGGACTTCGCCCGGCCCCGGCATCGGCAGCGGGCGTTCGCCGAGGCGCAGAACCTCGGCAGGGTCGCCGTAGCTTTCGTGGACGACGCAGCGCATGGGCGGACCTCCGGGGAGGTCTCCATCATGCTCCGGCGACGCGGCCGCGGCAACGCGCGTCAGGCGGCGCGCGCCACCGCGAGCGGGATCGCGGCCAAAGGCGCGCAGGCGTCGACGAAAGCGCCGAGCGTAGACGCATCGACGTGGGCGGCGACGCCGTCCTCCTCGCGCCAGCGCGCCCCCCCCGGCGGATCGACGAAGCGGGCGAGCAGGGCGGCTTCGAGCGCGTCGGCGGCCGGCGAAGCGTCGACGCCCCAGACGTCGCGGGCGACCCGCAGCGCGGCTATGCCGAGCGCTTGCGTGCGTGCGCGGCGCGGCGCGGCGGGGCCGCCCTCCGTCTCGGCGAGCAGGCCGTCGGGACCAACGCAACGGCCGAGCGCCTCGTACAGGCGGCGGGCGTGACCCTGGGTCGGCACGCCGCTGGCGCGTTCGTAGGCGCCCAGCAGGGAGATCCAACGCGCGGCGTGGGCTGTGCTCAGCGGCGCGG
>JAGWKJ010000093.1 GCA_028865375.1 Hyphomicrobiales bacterium
AGTCGGAGAGGTCGGGCCGATGGCATTCCATCGTGTGGATCACGGGCGATCCCGCCGCTCGGAAGCCGTCGAGCAGCCGGCGCACCGTCGGCACGATCGCGGCCGCGCGCGACACGTCGTTGCCGAGGCTTTCGCCGAAGCCGCCGCGCTCGAGGAAGTCGCGCTGCATGTCGATCACGACGAGCGCGACCGCGCCGCGGTCGAGGCGGAACGGGAACGGGGTCGCGTCCAGGTCGACGGTCATTCGGCGCCCGCCATATGGCGGCCGATCTCGTGGACGTCGGCGTCCGCCGCCGGCGTCCTGTGGACGATCGCGCCGTCGCGCATGACGACGATCGAGTCGCTGAGCTCGAGCAGTTCGTCGAGGTCCTCCGACACGAGCAACACCGCCGCGCCCCGGTTGCGGGCGCGCACGATCCGGGCGCGGACCTCCGCCACCGCGGAGAAGTCCAGCCCGAAGCACGGGTTGGCGACGATCAGCAGGGCGACGTCGCCGTCGAGCTCGCGCGCCAGCGCCGCGCGCTGGACGTTGCCGCCGGACAGCGTCGAGATCGGCGCGTCGAGCGAGGGCGCCTTGACGCCGAACCGCTCGACGAGGACGCGCGCCCGCTCGCGGATGGCGGCGCGGTCGAGCAGGAAGCGCCGCCGTCCCCCGGCGTCGACGTCGAAGGTCCGGAACGCGAGGTTCTCCATCACGGACATCCGCGGCGCGCAGGCGTTCCGGAGCGGCTCTTCGGGCAGGAAGCGCACCGCCATGCGCCGCATCTCCGCGCGCGTCGCGCGGTAAGGCGCGCCGCGGACGCGGATCTCGCCGGCCGACAGCGCGCGCTGGCCGGCGAGAATCTCCAGGAACTCGCGCTGGCCGTTCCCGGACACGCCGGCGACGCCGACGATTTCGCCCTCGCGGACCGCGACGTCGTCGATCCGGATCGTCTTGGTCCCGGTCCGGTCCGGCGCCTCCGCGCCGAGCACCTCGAGCACCGCGCCGCCGCCGACGGGCGCACGGTCGTCGGGCCGCGCGAGGGGCTGGTCGCCCATCATCATCCGGGCGAGTTCGTCGCGGGCGAGTTCCGACGCCTTGCCCGAGCCGACGCGGCGGCCGCGCCGCAGGACGGTGACCTCGTCCGCGAAGGACGACACTTCGTCGAACTTGTGCGTGATCATCAGCGCGGTCAGCGATCCCTCGCGCGTCAAGGCGCGCACGAGGCCCAGCGCTTCGTCCGCTTCGTCGGGCGTGAGGACCGACGTCGGCTCGTCGAGCACGAGGAACCGCCGGCCGAGATAGAGTTGCTTCAGGATCTCGAGCTTCTGCCGTTCGCCCGCCGACAGCGCGCGCGTGGGCAGGTCGAGCGGCAATTTGAAGGGCATGCGCGCCATGAAGTCGGCGAGCCGCGCGCGTTCCGCCGCCCAATCGAGGATGCCGGGCGCGTCCCGCCGGGCGATCGCCAAGTTCTCGGCGGCGGTCAGCGACGGCGCGACGGTGAAATGCTGGTAGACCATGCCGAGGCCGAGCGCGGCCGCGTCGCGCGGGTCGCCGATCGCCGCCTCCCTGCCGTCGACCAGCAACTGCCCCGCGGAGGGGCGCTGGTAGCCCATGATGCACTTCACGAGCGTTGACTTGCCCGCGCCGTTCTCGCCCAGCAGCGCGTGGAACGAACCGGCGGCGACCTTGATCGACACGTCGTCGAGCGCGACGAAACGGCCGAACCGCATCGACATGCCGATGGCCTCGACCTCCGCCGCGCGCGCGCCCGCGCTCATCGCAGCGCGCCCAGAAGGTCGTCCGAGCGGGCGACCGCGCCGAAGACGCCGCCCTGCATCTTGACCATGTTGATCGCGGCGAGGTGATTGCCGAGATCGGTCGCCCCGCAGCAATCCTCGAGCAGGAGGCATTCGAAGCCGCGGTCGTTCGCTTCGCGCATGGTCGTATGGACGCACACGTCGGTCGTGATCCCGGCCAGTACCAGGTTGTCGACGCCGAGGCGGCGCAGCATCAATTCGAGATCGGTGGCACAGAACGAGCCCTTGCCCGGCTTGTCCACGACGGGCTCCCCCGGCGCGGGCTTCAGTTCGTCGATGATTTCCCAGCCCGGTTCGCCGCGCACGAGGATCTTCCCGCAAGGGCCCGGATCGCCGATGCCGGCGCCGATCCGGCGCGAGCGCCAGCGCTTGTTGGCGGGCAGGTCCGCGAGGTCCGGCCGGTGGCCCTCCCGCGTGTGGATGACGCGGAACCCGTCGGCGCGCATCGCCGCGAGCACTTTCTTGATGGGCTCGATGGGCGCGCGCACCAAGGACAGGTCGTAGCCCATGGCGTCGACGTAGCCGCCGGCGCCGCAGAAGTCGGTCTGCATGTCGATGACGACCAGCGCCGTGTTGTCGGGCCGAAGCCGGCCGTCGAACGGCCACGGATACGGGTCCGACGCGACGTGGCGGAGGGAAGTTGCGCTCATCGGGTCGGCTCCTCGCGGCGTCATGTCCCGATCGAAAGTTCGGCCGGCGCGCCGGCCCCCGCCCGGCCGGGCGCGGACGACGCGATCATCGCGCCGAGCGTCAGGACGTAGGGCGCGGCGTAGAACAAGTAATAGCCGTGGGTGATGCCGACGGACTGGAGGGCGGGACCCAGCGCGCCTGCGCCGCCGAACAGGAGCGAGGCGGCGACGCAGCCGATCGGGTTCCAACGCGCGAAGATCACGAGCGCGACCGCCATCAGCCCTTGGCCGGAAGAGATGTTCTCGTTCCAGCTGCCCGGATAATAGAGCGAGAGGTAAGCGCCGCCGACCGCCGCCATCGCGCCGCCGAAGCACGTCGCCGCCAGCCGGACCCGGTCGGCGTCGATGCCGAGCGCCCGGGCGGCCTCGGAGCTGTCGCCGACGACGCGCAACGCGAGGCCGGCCCGCGTGTCGCGCAGCGCCCAGCGCAGGACGAACGCCGCCGCGATGCCCGCCGGGAAGAGCGCGTTGACTTCAAGCGCGGCGCGCAACTGGGGGATCGACGACCACGCGCCCAACGACATCGCCGGCAGGTGCGGCGCGGCCGGCTGGATGTAGGGCTTGCCGAAGAAGAACGCGAGGCCGGAGCCGAACAGCATCAGCGCGATGCCGATCGCGACGTCGTTTACCTTGGGAAACTTGCAGATCCAGCCGTGCAGCGCCCCGAAGAGCGCCCCGGAGAGCGCCGCCGCCGCGACGCCGGTCCAAGGCGAGCCCGTCCGCACCGCGACCGCGTAGGCGGACATCGCGCCGAAGACGAGAATGCCTTCGAGCCCGAGGTTGATGCGTCCCGAGCGCTCGGTCACCGTCTCGCCGAGCGAGACGAACAGGAACGGCGTGGAGACGCGGATCGCGCCGCCGAGCATCGCGATGGGAAGGCCCCACCAGCCGATCCCGCCGGTCATGGACCGACCTCCCCGCGCCGGAGGTCTGGGTCGAGCCAAGGAATGCGGCCGTAGAGCGCATCGCTCGCGAGGATGGCGAGGAACACCATTCCCTCCAGCACGAGGACGGCGGCGTTCGGCAGCCCCATCTGAATTTGGATCAGGCTGCCGGCGGCGGCTATCCCGCCCAGCAGCAGGGAAACCGGGATCACGGCGAGCGGGTTCTGGCGCGCGAGAAAGGCGACGACGATCCCGGTATATCCGTAGCCGGACGCCAGCGAGGCGTTGGCGCTGCCTTGCACCGCCGCGACTTCGATCATTCCGCCCAGGCCCGCCCACGCGCCGCCGAGCGCCGTGAACGCGACGATCAGCCGGCCGACCGGAAGGCCTTGGACCTCCGCTGCGCGCACGTTGCCGCCGGCGACCCGCGCCGCAAAGCCCCAGCTCGTGCGTTCGATCAGCGCCCACGAGAGGATGCAGGCGATCACGCCGACGACGAGGCCCCAATGGACCTCGGTGCCCGGTATGTCGCCGATGCGGAAGGCAGCGGGCAGCGGCGCGGTGGATGGCTTGTTGAGCGACGCGGGATCCCGCAGCGGCCCTTCCACCAATTGGTTCATGACGGCGATCGCGACATAGGCGAGCAGGAGGCTCGCGATGGTCTCGTTGACGGCGCGGAAGTGCCGGAGCGCCCCGACCGCGCCCAGCCAGACGGCGCCGACGCCGGCGCCCGCCGCCGCCATGGCGGCGAGCGCGACCGCCGGCGGCCAACCGCGCAGCGAAAGGCCCGCGACTGCCGCCGCCGTTCCGCCGAGCGCGATCGCGCCCTCGCCGCCGATCACGACCAAACCCAATCGCGCCGGCAACGCCACGCAGAGCCCCGCCAACAGGAGCGGCGAGGCGTGCGACAGCGTGTTCTGTACCGAGAACCAGGTGCCGAAGCCGCCGCGCCAGGCGAGCGCGAAGAACGTCGCCGGCGATTTCCCGGTCGCCAAGACGAAGACGGAAAACGCCGCGAGTCCGGCCGTCAGCGCGCCGAGGGGAATGACGATCCCCTCGAGCCGGCGCGGAACCGACCGGCCGATGCCCGGGGGCCCGGCCGCTGCCGCCGGACGGGCGTCGGAGGCGCTCGCGCCCGTCATCTCAGGACGTAGAGCCGACGACGCCGTCGACGAGATAGTTCATGCTCTCGAGTTCGATGGCGCGTTCGCCGTAGGCCTTGCCCGCCGCCACGACGACGGCGCCTTTGTTGTCCTTGAGCGGACCTTTCACGATCGCGAAGTCGGGTTTCGAGACCTCGGCGTATTTCAGCTTGAAGTCGGCCCGCGCGGCGTCCGAGACCGCCGGGCCAAGCGGGCTCATCTTCACGAAGCCTTCCGCCAATCCGCCCCGGACGAAATTGGGCAGCGGCTCCTTGGCGAGGAACTTCTTGGCGAACATCTCGTAGACCGTCGCCCAGTTCCATTCGGCGCCGGTGAGGTACTTGTCGCCGGCCAGGGGCGCTTGGTTCGCGTGATAGCCGCAGACATAGGCGCCGCGGCCGGCGGCGGTTTGCACCACGACCTTCGGGCTATCGACGTGACACGTGACGACGTCCGCGCCTTGGTCGAGCAGTGCGTTGGTGGCTTCGGCCTCCTTGACCGCCAACGACCATTCGCCCGTGAAGATCACGCTGCACGTGATCGAAGGATCGACCGTCCGCGCGCCGAGCAGGAACGAATTGACGTTGAGCAGGACCTGGGGGATCGGCTTTGCGGCGACGAAAGCGAGCTTCTTCGATTTCGTCATGTGGCCGGCGACCACGCCGTTCAGATATTGGCAGACGCCGATGTACCCAAAATAGGACCCGGCGTTCTTGGGGTCCTTGTCGGTCCACAGCCCGCCGCAGTGCCTGAATTGCACCGACGGGTATTTTTTCGCCGCGTCGAGCATGAACGGATTGAAATATCCGAACGACGTCGGGAACAGGAGGCTCGCCCCCTCCAAGTTGATCATCGCTTCCATGGTCTTCGCCACGTCGACCGTCTCGGGCACGTTTTCCTGTTCGACGACCTTGATGCCCGGAATTTTCTTCAAGGCGGCGGCGCCTTCGGCGTGGGACTGGTTGTAGCCATAATCATCGCGAGGACCGACGTAGACGAAGCCGACCGTCGCGGCGGCATCGGCGGCGGACGACTGACCGGCCCCGACCACGCTCGATGCCAGTCCCGCCGCCGATGCGGCGAGCATCTGTCGGCGAGTGACCGAAAAAAAGGCGGACATGATTTGCTCCTCACGACCCGGTGAACCCGAAAAAGTGTATGCAATCTCAATGCCAAATATCTATCTATCTGTTTTATAAACATATTTATATGTGTGACAGTGCGTGCGCTGGACCCGACTGACAAAAGTGCATACACTATGCACAAGAATTGAGCCTCGGACGGTTCGGGAATTGCGTTCCATGGACGGACGGTCGGAAATGCCCCCGCGATCCGCGCCTGATCGCGCGTCCGCGCCTCGGGGCGCGAAGAGCCTCGTGCGACTGGGCAGGACGGTCGACGAAATGGTCCGCACGCTGTCCGATCGCATCGTGACCGGCGCGCTCCTGCCGGGCGAGCGACTCGACGAGCAATCGCTGGCCGCTGGTTTCCTCGTCTCAAGGACACCCGTGCGCGAGGCGCTCGGCCAGTTGGCGGCGATCGGCCTCGTCGAACGCCGCCCGAACCGCGGCGCGATCGTCGCCGTCATCGCGCCCGATCGCCTCGCGGCGATGTTCGACGCGATGGCCGAGATGGAAGGCGTCTGCGCGCGGCTGTCGGCGTCCCGCATGACCGCCGCGGAGCGCGAGGAGCTTGCAGCGGAACACCGCGCTTCGAAGGAACTGGTCCGGGCGGGCAGGGAAGACGATTACGACCGGCACAACGCTGTCTTTCACTCGCGGCTTTACCGCGGATCGCACAATGATTTCCTGGCCGACTTGGCCTCGCAGACCCGTGTCCGCCTCGCCCCGTTCCGGCGCGCCCAGTTCCGGCTCGACGGCAGATTGCGCAAATCGTGGCACGAGCACGAACGTATCGTGGAGGCCATCCTGGCCGGCGAGGGCGAACGGGCGGGCGCCGCCGCAAAAGCCCACGTCGCCGAGGTCAGCCAAGTCAGCGCCGTGTTCGCGACGCCGAAGCTGACGCCCTGAGCCGCCTCCGACGCAGCGTAGCGTCCGGGACCGTCCGCAGCCGATCTTGGCCGCTCGACTTCTCGAAAAGTCGGGCGACCGAGACCGTCGTCGTCCCGCCGGGCGCGGAGGTCACGGCGGGGGCAGGTCGGCAAGGGAAGCATGGAGGGAGAACGCGACGGACGGCACGTTCACGCGGACGTATAGGAGGTCTTCACCGCCGTGTAGAATTCGGCGGCGTATCGCCCTTGCTCCCGCGGACCGTAGCTGGATGCTTTCCGGCCCCCGAAGGGCACGTGATAATCCACGCCCGCCGTGGGCAGGTTGACCATCACCATGCCGGCCTCGGCGTTTCGCTTGAAATGCGTGGCATGTTTCAAGCTCGTGGTGCAGATGCCGGACGCAAGGCCGAAGTCGGTGTCGTTGGCGACCGCCAGCGCCTCGTCATAATCCTTGACCCGGATGACGGCCGCGACGGGTCCGAACACTTCCTCCCGCGAGATTCGCATCCCATTGGTTGCTTCCGTGAACAAGGCCGGCGTCATGTAATGGCCCGGAGTGGCGCGCTTCACCAATTCGCCGCCCAAGGCCAGCCTCGCCCCGTCGCCTCGGCCGATTTCCAAGTAGGACAAGTTCCGTTCCAGCTGGGAGCGGTCGACGACGGGGCCGATCTGCGTGCCCGCTTTCAATGCGTCGTCGACCACGAGGGCCCTCATGCGCTCCGCCAAGGAGTCGACGAACCGATCGTGAATGTCGCGGGTGACGATCAGCCGCGACGACGCGGTGCAGCGCTGACCCGTGGAGAAGAAGGCGCCGTCCACGGCGCATCCGACCGCGACATCGATGTCGGCGTCGTCGAGCACCACGAGGGGGTTCTTGCCTCCCATTTCGAGCTGGAACTTCGCCATCCGCGCGACGCACGCGTTGGCGACCCGGCGACCGGTCTCGACCGAGCCCGTGAACGTGATCGCGTCGACGCCGCGATTGGCGATGAACTCTTCGCCCACGACGGAACCGCGACCCATCACCAAATTGAACGCGCCGTCCGGAAGCCCCGACCGCGCGACGATCTCGGCGAGCGCGTGAGCGGACCCGGGCGCCAATTCCGCCGGTTTGAACACGACCGCATTGCCGTGGCAAAGGGCCGGCGCGATTTTCCAAGCGGGGATCGCGATCGGGAAGTTCCATGGCGAGATGACGCCGACCACGCCGACCGGTTCGCGGGTCACGTCGACGTCGACGCCCCGACGGACGCTGGCGATTTTCTCGCCGGCCGCCCGCAGCGCTTCGCCGGCGAAGAAATCGAAGATCTGCGCCGCGCGGGTCACTTCTCCGACGCCCTCGAGCCGCGTCTTGCCCTCTTCGCGAGCGAGGAGCTCGCCGAGCTCCGCCCTGCGGGCGGCGATTTCGTCGGAGATCCGCTTCAGCGCGTCGCGGCGTTCCAGCGGCGTGGAGCGCGACCAGCCAGGCGCGGCGGCCCTCGCGGCTGCGACCGCGCTGGCCGCCTGCGAGGCGTCGGCCAGCGCATATTCCCCGACCACGTCGTCGGTGTTCGATGGATTGACGTTGATCGAGACGTCGCTCCCGGCGAGCCATTCGCCGCCGATGAAATTCCTGTGCAGGCCAGACATGTCCGCTCCCCTCCCGACCGACGTCATTTTCCCCAACGCAGCACCAAGGGATCGAGCGACTTCGCGATTTCGATCAGCCCGGCCCGCGTCGCCGCGTGCAAGGGGGCCAGCGGATGCCGGACCGCGTCGGAACCAATCACGCCGCCAGCCTTCATCAGCGCCTTGCAGGCGTGCAGGCCGCACTGGCGGTTCTCGTAGTTGATCAGCGGAAGCCAACGCGCGTAGGCCGCGACGGCTTCCTCCCGGCGTCCGG
>JAGWKJ010000094.1 GCA_028865375.1 Hyphomicrobiales bacterium
GACGTCGATCGCCGCCGGGTCGCGCGGCGTCCAGCCGAGAGAAAGCAGCGCCGCGCCGAGCGCGAACGCGACGAGACACGCGCCGAGCGCGAACGAAGCGCCGCCGCGCGGCCTCATGCCGGGCGCGCCCGCCGCCGCGGATCGACCGCGGCGAGCGCCGCGTCGACCGCCAGATTGACCGCGCCGGCCAGCGCCACGGCGAGCAGCGTGCCGTCGCGCAGAACCGGCGTGTCGCGGTTCTCGATCGCCTGCAGCAGCAGCTTGCCCAGGCCCGGCAGGCCGAACACGTTCTCGATCACCACCGAACCGGCGACCAGCCCGGCGAATTGCAGGCCCGCCACGGACAGCGTCGCCGACAGCGCGTTGCGCAGCGCGTGCCGGCGGAGCGCCTGGGCCTGAGTGAGGCCCTTGGCGCGCGCGGTGCGCACGTAATCGAGGCCCGCCTCGGCCGCGATGGCCGCGCGCGCCACCCGCGCCAGCGCCGCGGTCTGCGGCAGCGCCAGCGCGATCGCAGGCAAGGCCAGCGCGCGCAACGCCGGTCCTGCGCCCGCCGACCAACCGGGAAAGCCGCCCGCCGGCGCCCAGTGCAAGCCGACCGCGAAGGCGAGGATCAGCAGGATCGCGATCCAAAAGCCGGGCAGCGCGAGGCCCGCCTGGGCCAGCGCCATCGTGGCGGCGTCGCGCGCCCCGCCGGGCCTGGTGGCCGCGAACAGGCCGATCGCGGGCGCGGCGAAGGCCGCGATCGCGGTCGCCAACGCCGCCAAGGGCAGGGTCACCTTGAGCGCGTCGCCGATCATCGGCGCGACCGGCGCGCCATAGGCCCAGGACGTCCCGAAATCGCCGCGCGCCATGCCGGCGATCCAAGCGAGATAACGGGCGCCGGCGGGCCGGTCGAGCCCGAGCTTGTGGGCGAGCGCCGCCACCGCGTCGGGCGTCGCCGAGGCGCCCAGCAGCGTTTGCGCCGCGTTTCCCGGCAACACGTCGAGGGCGAGGAAGATCGCCAGCGAGGCGGCGAGCAGTGCCAGCGCGAGCCCGGCCGCCCGCCGCGCCAAGAGGGCGGTCATCGGACGATCATCGGGCGGTCATGTCGGCCCGCCCGGTCGGTCAGGACGCGGGACCGGCGCGGCGCAGCCTCACCACGACGTCGACGCGGTCGATTTCCATGCCGGCCGGCGGCGCCGGCAAGTGGCCGAACGCCACCGCGGCGGCGGGGATGTCGATCAGCTCGCCGCTCTCTTCGACGAGGAAATGATGATGGGC
This sequence comes from Hyphomicrobiales bacterium, assembly GCA_028865375.1. Classification (GTDB taxonomy): domain Bacteria; phylum Pseudomonadota; class Alphaproteobacteria; order Rhizobiales; family Beijerinckiaceae; genus JAGWKJ01. Next base: position 1,261 of record JAGWKJ010000094.1, read on the forward strand.
CCGCGTGTCGGTGTCGAAATAGGTGCGGGCGCCGTCGGCCGTGACTTCGCGCAACAGGCCGGCGCCGGTGAACTGGTGCAGCGTGTTGTAGACGGTGGCGAGCGACACCGCCACGCGCAGCCGGCCGGCTTCCGCGTGCAGGCCCTCGGCGGTGACGTGGCGGGGACCCTTGCCAAGCAGCAGCCAGCCAAGCGCGACCCGCTGGCGGGTCGGGCGCAGCCCGGCCTTTCGCAAGCGCCCGCGCAGCTCATGCACGGGGCAGCCGCGCATCGGGTCGGGCGCTCCGGGCGCCGGACGGGGCGGTATGAAACGCGGCGTCATGACCCCGATGTAGCGCCAAGCCCCCGGCGCGGCAACCAAGGGCGGGATCGGCGCATGGGGCACGACGGGCGTCGCCCGGCCCGAGGGCCCAGCCACGACCGCCGCCGCCTCAGCCGAACTTGTTGCTCTTGGGGAAGCCGCGAGGCGGCAGGCGGCCGGCCTCGGCCCTGGCCCCGATCCAGTCGCGCAATTCTGCCTTGGACACGGTGAAGGTGCGGCCGGCGCCGTCGGTCCAGGTCAGGCCGTCGGCGAGCTTGAACGTGCGGGCGTCGGCGACGCCGCCGTCCTTGAAGCGTTGCAGGCGCACGCCCTTGCCGCGCGCCATCTCGGGCACGTCGGCGAGCGGGAACACGAGCAGCTTGCGGTTCTGGCCGACGATGGCGAGGTGGTCGCCCGACGCGGGGGCGGCCAACGCCAGTTCGGCGGGCGCGTCGACGCCCATCACCGCGCGGCCCTTGCGCGTCGAGGACAGCATCTCGTCCTCCGGGCAGACAAAGCCGCGGCCCTCGGTTGTGACGAGCAGGCGCTTGGCGCCGGCGACATGGGGAAACACGGCCACGACGTCCGAGCCTTCGGCGAGGTCCGCCATCAACTTGATCGGCTCGCCGGCGCCGCGCCCGCCCGGCAGCTTGCCGGCGTCGATCGTATAGGCCTTGCCGTCGGTCGACAGCGCCAGCAGCTTGGAGGTCGTCTCGGCCTCGAAGGCGAGCTTCAGCCGGTCGTCGCCCTTGAAGGCGAGGTTGCCGAGGTCGAGCCCGTGGCCCTTCAGCGCGCGGATCCAGCCGTTGCGCGACACCACGACGGTGACCGGCTCGCGCTCGACCAGCGCCTGGGCGAGGTCGATTTCGGCGGCGTCCGGCGCCTCCGCGAACCCGGTGCGCCTGCCGCCGCCCTTGCCGGCGTGCGCTTTCTTGGCCTCGCGCACCTGCCAGGCCACCGTCTTCCATTGCTTGGCCTCGTCGCCGATCAGCTCGCGCGTCTCCCCGCCCTCGCGGGAGAGTTCGTCGCGCTCCTTGCGCAGCGCCATCTCCTCGAGCCGGCGCAGCGAACGCAGCCTGGTGTCGAGCACGTGGTCGGCCTGCGCCGCCGAGAGCTTGAACCGCGCCATCAATTCCGGCTTGGGCTCGTCCGCCTCGCGGATCACCTTGATGACGGCGTCGAGGTTGAGGAAGACGACGATCATCCCCTCGAGCAATTCGAGCCGGCGCTCGATCTGCGCGAGGCGGTTGCGCGAGCGGCGCAGCAGCACGTCGCGACGGTGGTCGAGCCATTGCCGCAGCGCCTCGCCGAGCGACACGACGCGCGGCGACACGCCGTCGACCAGCACGTTGAGGTTCACGGGGAAGCGGATTTCGAGCTCGCTCTGCCGGAACAGCGTCTCCATCATCGTGGCCGGATCGACGTTGCGCGAGCGCGGTTCGACGACGACGCGCACCTCCTTGGCCGATTCGTCGCGCAAGTCGGCCACCAGCGGCAGCTTCTTGGCCTCCATCAGCTCGGCGAGCTTTTCGATCAGGCGCGACTTCGGCACGCCGTACGGAATCTCCGTGACGACCGCGACCCATTGCCCGCGCTCGCCGTCCTCGCGGTTCCAGCGCGCGCGCAGGCGCACCGCGCCGCGCCCGGTCTCGTACGTGCGCAGGATCGAGTCGCGCGGCTCCACGATCAGCCCGCCCGTGGGGAAATCGGGCCCGGGCACGAACTTGGTCAGCGCCTCGGCGGACGCGTTGGGATGCGCGATCAGATACAGCGCGGCGTCGCAGAGTTCACCGATCTCGTGGGGCGGCACGGAGGTCGCCATGCCCACCGCGATGCCCTGCGCGCCGTTGGCGAGCAGGTTCGGGAAGGCGGCCGGCAGCACGACCGGCTCCTGCTTTTCGCCCGAATAATTGTCGCGGAAGTCGACGGCGTCCTCGTCGATGCCCTCCAGCAGGGCGACGCCGGCCGCGGTCATCCGCGCCTCGGTGTAGCGATAGGCGGCGGCGGGGTCGCCGTCGACGTTGCCGAAATTGCCCTGGCCGTCGACGAGCGGGTAGCGCGAGGCGAAGTCCTGCGCGAGGCGCACCAGCGCGTCGTAGATCGCCTGGTCGCCGTGTGGATGGAAATCGCCCATCACGTCGCCGACGATCTTGGCCGACTTGCGCGGCGCGCCGGCGGGATCGAGCCTGAGCAGGTGCATCCCGTAGAGGATGCGCCGGTGGACCGGCTTCAGGCCGTCGCGCGCGTCGGGCAGCGCGCGCCCCATGATGGTGGAGAGCGCGTAGCGCAGATAGCGGTCTTCGAGCGCGGCCCGCAGGTCGATCGATTCGATCGCGGCGAGGGTCGGGGCGGGCGGCGCGGGTCTCTTGGCCATGGGCGGCGCTTAGACGAGGCCCCGAGTCGCGGCAAGGCGGCGCGCGTCCTCCCGCCTCATCGCTGCGCGGGCGCCGTCGGCGCCGCCGCCCGGGCGGAGCCGTCGAAAACGCCGAAGATCTTGCGCAGGAAGCCCGGCGCCAGCGCGCTCAACGGGTCGATGGAGAGCCGCGTGGCGGAGAGCTTGCCGTAGATGCGGAAGTTGACGCCGATCAGGCCCTCGTGGACGCCTCCGCCGAGGAAGATGCCGAACAGCGGCACGCGCGCGAACGCGTTGTTGGCCTGGTAGGCCGGCACGAACGTGCCGCCGAGGTCGATCGCGTCGCCCGCGAAGTCCATGAAGCCGGCGATGGTCGCGCCCAGCGTCGGCCCGTACATCGCGCCGTCGCGCAGGTCGACGCGGCCGTCCCTGCGCGTGAAGTCGGCGGTCATGCGGTCGAAGCGCACGCGCTCGGGATCCGGGCCGCCATTCGTCGATTTGGCCCCGATCAGCTTGCGCATCAGCGGTTCGCCGGCGAGGTCGTAATCCTGCACGCGCAGCGAGCCCGTCTGGAGGCCGCCCGACTGCGTGACGTCGAGCTGCAACGCGCCGCCGCGCATGTGCGTGTAGACGTCGGCGAAGGCGAGCAGCGCGCCGGCGTCGGTCGTGCGCACGGCGGTCCTGCCCGCGGCGGGCGTCGTGATCGACACGTCGCCGCCGCCGACCTTCGCCTTCAGCACGAACGCCGACGACTTGGCGCCCGACGACGTCATGTCGAGCGCCACCCCCGTCATCGCCGCGCCGTTGGCGCCGGCCGCGCGCGCGATCTTGGCGTGCAGCGCGAAGGCGGACGCGCCCGCCGCGCCGCCGCCCCGCCCCGACAGGAGGGACTTCACCGCGGGCGCGAGGTCGAACGCGCGGCCCGTCAGCGTGGCGACCGGCGCACCGCCCGACTTGACCAAGGCCAGCGCGGCGTCGTCGCCGGGCGACAGCCGGAACGTCGGAAACTTGAACGAGAAGCCGCCCTTGCCGTCGAGCTTGCCGGCGCCCCTGACGACCGCGGTCCCCGCGTCGAACTTCACGTCGCCGATCATCGCGCCGGCTTTGTCGGGCGTCACCGTGAACGACAACGAACCCGGCTTGCCGGCGGGTTTCACGAGGCCCGGCAACGGTTGGGCGAACGAGACCGGCTTGAGATCGGCGGTGGCGAGGATTTTGCCGCCTTTGCCGGGCTTCGCGTCTTTGGCGTCCCTGGCGTCGAACGCCAACGGGCGCGCGAAGGCGACCGTCAGCGGCCCCGCGATCGCCGGCGGGCCGGGCAGGCCGAGCGCCGCGCGCGCAGCGTCGTCGAGCGTGACCGACAGCGTCGCCGTCGCCGCCGCGCCCGCCTTCGCCGGCGGCTTCAACGCCAGCTTGGCGGGCATGTCTCCGAGCTTGCCGGCGGCCGACGCCGTCGCCGCGCCGTCGGCGAAGGCGAGCTTGAGCGAGGGCGCGACGAAATCCCTGCCCCCGAACACCTCGCGCAACGCGAAGTCCCGGGCGGTCGCGTCGACGGCCACCGCCACGTCGCCGGGCCGCGCGACGTCGCGAAGCTTCAGGTCGACCCGGAATTTCGCGTCCGTCTCGCCCGCGAGCTTGAGCGCGTCGGCCGGCGGCGCGCGGAAGAACGGCGCGAAGCCGGGCGAACGCAACGCCGTCAACGCGTCCTCCGCGCGGCCCGTCACGCGGCCTTCGACCGAGGCGGGCGTCATCGGCTTGGGCGACGTGTCGGGAACGAGGAATTTCACGCCCCGGACCTCGAGCGGCTTGCCGCCGGCGACCGCGATAGCGCCACGGTCGACGGCGATCTCCGCCGACGCGCCGGTGACGCGCCCGCCGCCCGTCGCCGCCGCCACTTCGGGCCCGTCGGCGAGGAACAGGAACCGCCCGTCCTTGGCCTTGAACGTCACGTCGATGGCGTCGGCCGGCGCGGCCCGGTGCGCGAACAGGGCCGCCATCGCCGCCGCGTCGAGGTCGACGCGCGCGCGGCCCGAAACGATCTCGCCGCCGCGCACGAACGTGACGGCCCATTCGCGCGCCGGTGGCGCGATCCAAGGCGGCCAAGCCTCGATTGCCGCGAGCAGCGGCGCGCGCGCGACCGTCGCGTCGAACTTGAACGTCGGGCCGGCGTCGGTCAGCGAGAACGAAAGTCCGACCTTGGCGTCGACCGTGCGCGAGGCGAGCGCGAAATCCGTCACGTCGACGCGCCGCGCGGCGAGGTCGATCGCGACGTCCCCCTTCGCGGCGTCGAGGGCGAGCGGCTTCTGCCAGGCGCGTTCGGGCGCGATCACGGGATGCGCGGAGGCGAGCGTGCCGGACCACCGGGTCAGCGTCGCGTCGGCCGCCGTGAGCGCCCCGGCGAAGGCGACGTCGGTCGCTCCCGCGCGATAGTCGAGCCGCGAAACGTCGAGCCGTCGCGACGCGCCGTCATAGACGGCGGCCAAGCCCGCGCGATCGAACCGCATCGGCGCGCCCTCGGGGCCTCCGACGCGCATCGCGCCTCCGCCCGCCTCCGCCATGAACCGCGCGGAGCGCGGCGCGCCGTCCGGGCCGATGGTCGCCTCTAGATTGGCGGCCAGCGGTCCGTCCAGCGCGATCGGCGGTGCGGCGATGCCCATGGCCGCCATCGCGTCGGCGAGATCCAGCCCGCCCGCGGCCAGAGACAGGCGCTTTGCGCCGCCGCCAAGGTCGGCGACGTCGAGGGTCGCGTCGAGCGGCCCGGCGGGTCCGCGCGCGACGAGTTTCAGCCTCACGCCGCCGTCGCGGCGCGCCAGCGACAGGTCGAGCGCGCCATAGGCGAGCGAAGCCGCGCCGGGCGGCCCGTCCACGACGAGTTTGCCGTCGGCGATGCCGACCTCCTCCAAGGCGCCCAGCGGGCCGTCGCGAGACAGCGCGCGGTCGGCGAGCGCGACGACGGCGGACAAAGGCCCGCCCGCGGCGGAGGAGACCGCCGGCGCGATGGGTTCGGACGTTTCGGCGGAATCGCCCGCCTGAAGCGCGAAGACGCCGTCCGCGCCGCGCCGCAGATGCAGCGCGAGTCCGGTGAAGTCGAGCCGGTTGGGCGTCGGCTTGCCCACGAGAAGCGACCACACGGCGACGCCGACCTCGGCCTTGGGCGCGGCGAACACCAGCCGCCCGGCGCCGTCGCGCGCCGACAGGCCTGCGACCAGAAGCCCCAGCCCGTGACGACCGGCGGCGAGGCTCGTCGGCCCGACCGTGAATTTCAGGCCGCCGCCCTGGGCGTCGAGCGCCTCGGCGATCTTGGGGCCGAGGCCCTCGACCAGCATCGGCCCGCGCGACATCGCGAAGGCGGCGATGGCCGCGAGACCGGCGACGAGGAAGAACGAAATGCGCCCGACGCGGCAGGACGCGCGCCAGAGCTTGCGACCGAGCCGGGACGGCGGATGGTTCAACCTCGGCCGCGGGCGGTCGTCGTCCGCGGCGTCGCGGCGGCCCAACAGGTCGCGCAGGTCCGGCAACGAATCGTCCTCCCACGCCCGTCGGTTCCGACTTGCCTGCGCGCGCGGCGCGCGGTCAATTGCCGGGCGACGGACGGGCGCGCCCGTCCATGGGCGCGGAATGGGCCGAAAGGGTGACGCAATGGCAAAAATGACGGCGACGAAGCCGACGAAATCGCGGGCCGCCCCGGCCAAACCTGCGCCGGTGCCCGCCTCGACCGTGAAACTCGCCGCCGGCGATCGAGCGCCCGATTTCTCGCTGCCCGACGGCGATGGCGGCATGCGGCGTCTGAAGGACCATGCCGGGCGCAAGCTGGTGCTCTATTTCTATCCCAAGGACGACACGTCGGGCTGCACCGCCGAAGCGATCGACTTCAACCGCCTGCGCGGCGCGTTCGACGAGGCGGGCACGGCGATCCTCGGCGTATCGCCCGACGACCCGGCCAGCCACGCCAAATTCGCCAGCAAGCACGGCCTTTCCATTCCGCTGGCCGCCGACGAAGACAAGGACATGCTGGTCGCCTACGGCGTGTGGGCGGAGAAGAGCATGTATGGCCGCAAATACATGGGCGTCGAACGCACCACGATGCTGATCGGCCCAGACGGCCGCATCCTGCGCGTCTGGGACAAGGTGAAGGTTCCCGGCCACGCCGAGGAGGTGCTGGAGGCGGCGAAGGCCGCGGGCTGAAGGGTCCGCGCGACGCCCGGACCTCCGCCGTCTTTGCGAGCGCAGCGAAGCAATCCAGACATCCCCAAATGCCGCGTCGCCTGGCCGAGGGCCGACTGGATCTCGTCGTCGCTCCGCTCCTCGCAAAGACGGCGAGTGCGCGAGCGGAGCGATGCGCGTGCCGGCGGGTCCGGACCGTGGCGGTCGATCCCGCGCGGCGCCCTGTCCGGGATCAGACAGATGTGAGACTTGAGGATCGGTAGGGGGTCTCCCAAGCTGAGGTTGCGAATCGTCAACTTCAGGAGGACCCCCATGCAGGTTTTCG
>JAGWKJ010000422.1 GCA_028865375.1 Hyphomicrobiales bacterium
GCGCAGGTCCGCGAGCAGGGCGAGGATCTGCGCCTGCACGGTGACGTCGAGCGCGGTGGTCGGCTCGTCGGCGATCAGCAGGTCGGGACGGTTGGCGAGCGCCATCGCGATCATCACGCGCTGGCGCTGGCCGCCCGAAAGCTGGTGGGGATAGGAATCGGCGCGCGAGGCGGGGTCGGGAATGCCGACTTCCGCCAGCGCGGCCTCGACGCGCTCGCGGGTCGCCGCGCCCCGGCCTTGATGGAACGCGATGGTCTCGGCGACCTGCTTGCCGACCCGGTGCAGCGGGTTGAGCGAGGTCATCGGCTCCTGGAAGATCATCGCGATGCGCTTGCCGCGCAGCGCGCGGACGGCCTCGGCCGGCGCGGCCAGCACGTCCTCGCCGTCGAACAGCACGCGCCCGCCGGGGTGGCGCGCCGCGGGATAGGGCAGCAGGCGGGGAATGGAGAGCGCGACCGTAGACTTGCCGGAGCCCGATTCGCCCACGAGCGCCAGCGTCTCGCCGCGCACCAGCGCGAACGACACGCAGTCGACGGCGAGCGTCGCCTTGGGGCCGGCGCCGAAGGCGACCGAGAGGTCGCGCACGTCGAGGAGCGGTGCGGCGCTCACGCGAAAGCCTTGCGCGGATCGAAGGCGTCGCGCACCGCTTCGCCGACGAACACCAGCAGCGACAGCGTGATCGCGATGGTGGCGAAGCCGGTCAGGCCGAGCCAAGGCGCGAACAGGTTCGCCTGGCCTTGCAACAGGAGTTCGCCGAGCGAGGGGCTGCCGGGCGGCATCCCCAGCCCGAGGAAGTCGAGCGAGGTCAGCGTCGTGATGGAGGCGTTGACGACGAAGGGCAGGAAGGTCAGCGTCGACACCATCGCGTTGGGCAGCACGTGGCGCGCCATGATGCGCAGGTCGGTCAGCCCGAGCGCGCGGGCGGCGGTGACGTATTCGAAGTTGCGCGCGCGCAGGAATTCCGCGCGCACCACGCCCACCAGCCGCGTCCACGAGAACAGCAGCAGCACGGACAGGAGGACGAAGAAGCCGGGCGTCAGCACGGACGACACGATCAGCAGCAGGAACAGCTGCGGCAGGGACGACCAGATCTCGATGAAGCGCTGGAACAGCAGGTCCGTCCAGCCGCCGAAATAGCCCTGCACCGCGCCCGCCGCGACGCCGATCGCCGAGGAGACCAGCGTCAGCGCGAGGCCGAACAGGACCGACAGCCGGAAGCCGTAGATGACGCGGGCGACGACGTCGCGACCCTGGTCGTCGGTGCCCAGCCAGTTCCACTCGACGTCGGCGCAGGAATAGTCGCCGGGCTTGCCGAGCGCCTTTTGCGCGGCCGCGGCGCATTGCGCCTTGGTCAGCATCCACGTCGGCGGCGATGGCACGGGCGTCGGCGGGTTCAGCTCGTGCGTCGAATAGGAATAACGGATCGGCGGCCACAGCATCCAGCCGTGCGCCTCGATCATCGCCTTGTCGGCGGGGTCGCGGTAGTCGGTGGTCGGCAGGAAGCCGCCGAACTTCGTCTCGGGATAGTCGCGGAAGATCGGGAACAGCCAAGCGCCGCGATACGAGACGAGGATCGGCTTGTCGTTGGCGATGAACTCGGCGAACATCGAGGCGACGAACAGCGCGAGGAAGATCCACAGCGACCACCAGCCGCGGAGGTTGCGCCTGAAGCCGGCGAGCCGCCGGCGCGCCAGCGGGGACA
>JAGWKJ010000095.1 GCA_028865375.1 Hyphomicrobiales bacterium
AAGGCGCGGATGCGAGCGGACTTGCGCAGGTCCTGGTGGGTCAGCAGCCACAGTCCGGTGTCCCAAGCCGGATCGGGGTCTGACAAGGGCGCGAGGTCGGCTTTGCCCTTGGCAAGGAAGGCAGGAAGCATCCCTTGGCCGATGCCCGAGGCGATCATTTCGGCCATGCCCACGACCGTGTTCTGGCGATAGACGACGTTGGCGGCTTCCACCGCGCGTTCCATCCAGTTGCGGGCGGCGAGCGCGCCGAAATTGTCGCCGAAGCCGACCCAAGGCCCCGCCCGAACGGAGTCGGGCCCGTCGCGTTCGATCGCCGCGCGCGAGCCGTACCGGCGCCAGCGCAAGGTCGCCACGCGGCGGCCGACCAGCGTCTCGCCCGGCTCGTTGGTGGCGCGGATCGCGACGTCGGCGTCCCGTTTGGCGAGGTTGAGCGCCTGCGGACCGGCGATCACGTCGAGCGTCACGTCCGGATAGGCGGCGCGAAAGCCGGCGAACACCGGGGCCAGGACCTCGGGGATCATCGAATCGACGGTCGTGATGCGCAACTCGCCCGACGGCCGTACGTCGCGGCCGGCGACCCGGCGCTCGAAATCGACGACGCCTTCGCCCATCTTGCGGGCGAGCTCGATCATCTCCTCGCCGGCCGCCGTCGGCGCGTAGCCCAGCCGCGAGCGTTCGAACAGTTTCGAGCCGAGCGCGATCTCGATCGCGCCCAGCCGACGGAACACCGTGGAATGGTTGAGGCCCAGCGTTTGTGCCGCGCCGACGAGCGACTTCGCTTCCGCCACCGCGCGGACGATGCGAAAGTCGTCCCAGTTCAATTGCGATGCCGACAAGAGCTTCCCTCGAACGTCCCGAACGTTTAGGCGTCGATTTGCGTTTTCGCAAGAATTGAAGCTGCACTGTCCGGCGCGCGTCGCGCGCCCGATGTCACTCCTCGCCGCCTGTGCGATGTCCGCGCTGGACATTCCTCCGATCATTTGCTAGCGAGCCGCCTCCCCGGCGTGCCGTGTCGTCAGGGCGCGGAATGCCGCGTCCGGCGGGGTGCCGTTATTTTGAAAGGTCGATGGCTCGTGCAGGTTCTCGTCCGCGACAACAACGTCGATCAGGCCCTCAAGGCGCTCAAGAAGAAGATGCAGCGCGAGGGGATATTCCGCGAGATGAAGCTCCGCGGCCATTACGAGAAGCCCTCCGAGCGCCGCGCCCGCGAAAAGGCGGAGGCGATCCGTCGCGCCCGCAAGCTGGTGCGCAAGAAGATGCAGCGCGAAGGCCTGCTGCCCTCCAAGCCCAAGCCTGTCATGGGCATGGCGCGCGGCGGCATGGCGCACGGCTGATTTTCGACGGCCTCCGGCGCGGACCGGCCGGGGCGGCCGGAGCGGCGACGGGAGTCCCCGGTCCGCAACGGAGCCCCGCCCCATGATTCGCGACGCATCCTTCGCTTTCCTGCGCGTGGCGGCCGTTGCCGCGCTCGCCGCCTCGCTCGCCGGTTGTGGCGGCGAATTGACCGGCCCGAGCGCCGCCGAACAGGCGGACATTTCCTCGCTTTCGTCGACCATCGCGCGCAATCCCGGCGACGCCACGGCCTACAACACGCGCGGTGCGGCGTTCGCCCAGGCGGGCGACTTCGGCCGCGCCATCGAAGACTTCACGCGCGCCACGACGATCAATCCGTCGTTCGCCGAAGCCTTCACCAACAGGGCCATCGCCTATCGCCGCACCGGCAAGGCGAGCCTCGCGAAGGCCGACCTCGACCGCGCCATCCAGATCAAGCCCGGCTATACCGCCGCGTTGATCGAGCGCGGCAATCTTTACCGCGCCTCGGGCGACCTGACTTCGGCGATGGCCGATTTCAACGCCGCCATCGCGTCGGACCCCGGCAGCGCCATCGCCTACAACGACCGCGGCCTGATCTTCCAGGCGCAGGGCGACCAGCAGAGCGCGCTCAACGACTTCAACTACGCCATCGAGCGCGACCCGTTCGCCGCCGCACCCTATCAGGCCCGCGGACAGAGCCTGACCGCGCTGGGCCAATGCGACAAGGCGATCGGCGACTTCAACGCCACGCTGAACGTCAAGGCGGACAACCCGGACGCCTGGGCGGCGCTGGGCTATTGCTACGAGAAGACCGGCGACCGCAATCGCGCGCTCGAGAATTACCAGCGCGCGCTGTCCTATGACGCCGGAAACCCGGTCGCCCATGCGGGCATCGCGCGGCTCGGCGGGCGCGCCTGACGCACCTCCCACGGGGACGTGATCGCGCGTGAAGCGCGTTGCATTGACCCGGAAGCCCCGCGGCGCGATCTGATGCGCGACGCGGAGCCGCCGATATGACTTCCAGACGCGAAATCCTGTTCGTCGGCGCCGGCCTTGCCGCGCTTGGCGTCGCCTTCGTCCGACGCGGCCGCGCCGCTCCGGCGGGCGTCTTCGAGGTGACCCACACCGACGGCGAATGGCGCAAGCTGCTGTCGCCGGCGCAATTCGACGTGCTGCGGCGCGCCGGCACCGAGCCGCCGTTCTCCAGCCCGCTCGATCACGAGACCAAGTCGGGCCTCTACGCCTGCGCCGGTTGCGCGCTCGATCTCTATTCGTCAAAGACGAAATACGACAGCGGCACCGGTTGGCCGAGCTTCTGGGCGCCGCTGAAGGACGCGGTCGCCACCAGCTCCGACACGTCCCTGCTCATGCAGCGCACGGAGGTCCATTGCCGGCGCTGCGGCGGTCATCTCGGCCACGTATTCAACGACGGCCCGCAGCCCACGGGCCTGCGTTATTGCATGAACGGCCTGGCGTTGACCTTCCGGCCGGGCGCCGCCTGAGCGCAAAACGGCACGCAAGCCGAGGGAGCCCAATGCCATGTAGTCCAGAGCCCGATCTTCCCGCTTCGCCGCCTTCGCCGCCGGCGCCGCCGCCGCGACGGTCCTCGCGCTCGCGCCTTTGGCGCGGGCGGAAAGCGGCCGCGCGATTCCCGCGCCGGCGCTCGACGAGACGAACGCGTCGCCCACCGAGACGATCGTTCTCGCCGGCGGCTGTTTCTGGGGCGTGCAGGGCGTTTTCCAGCACGTGAAGGGCGTGATCTCGGCGACGTCGGGCTATTCCGGCGGACCCGCCGACAAGGCCGATTACGAAACGGTCAGCACCGGCACGACCGGCCACGCCGAATCGGTGAAGGTGACGTTCGATCCGCGGATCGTCAGCCTCGGGCGCATCCTGCAGGTCTATTTCTCGGTCGCGCAGGACCCCACCGAGCTGAACTACCAGGGCCCCGACGAAGGAACGCAATATCGCTCCGACGTGTTCGCCGCCACGCCGGAACAGGCGAAGGTCGCCCGCGCGTATGTCGCGCAACTCGACGCCGCGCACGCCTTCGGCAAGCTGATCGTCACGCGGGTCGACATGCTGGCGGGGTTCTACCCGGCCGAGGGCTATCACCAGAACTTCCTGGTGCGCCACCCGAGCTACCCCTACATCGTCTACAACGACCTGCCCAAGATCGCCGATCTCAAGCGGCTGCTGCCGGCGCTGTGGCGGCAGGATCCCGTCTTGGCGCTGTCGACGACGGGGTCCTGACCGGATCCCGCACGCTCAGGCCGAGCGGGCGCGCTTTCCGTCCGCGTTCAGGGCGTCGATCCGCGCGTGGAACGCGGTCATGGCGGGGGCGATCTCGCGGCGGAATCGCGAGCCGTTGAATACGCCGTAATGGCCGACGTCCTTCTGCAGTCGGTGCAGCTTGCGCGAAGCGGGCAGGTTGGCGCACAGGTCGTGCGCGGCCTGCGTCTGGCCGACGCCCGAAATGTCGTCGTTCTCGCCCTCGACCGTCATCAGGCCGCACTTGCGGATCGCGCCGAGGTCGATCCTTTCGCCGCGATGGGTCATCTCGCCCTTGGGCAGCGCATGGCGCACGAACACGACGTCGACCGTCTGGAGATAGTATTCCTCGGTGAGGTCCATCACGGCGAGATATTCGTCGTAGAAATCGCGGTGCTTCTCGGCCGAGTCGCCGTCGCCCTTCACGAGATGGTCGAACATCTCCATGTGCGCGTTGACGTGGCGGTCGAGGTTCATCGCCATGAAGCCCGACAGTTGCAGGAAGCCCGGATAGACGCGGCGCCCGAAGCCGGGGTTGGGAAACGGCACGGTCACGATGCAATTGCGGCTGAACCAGTCGACGCCGCGGCTCTCGGCGACCTTGTTGACCTCGGTGGGGCTGCGGCGGGTGTCGACCGGCCCGCCCATCAGCGTCATCGAGGCGGGCGCGCAAGGGTCGCCCGCCTTTTCCATCAAGGCGACGGCCGCGATCAGGGGCACCGAAGGCTGGCAGACGCCGACCGAATGCACGCCGGGGCCCATCTCGTGCAGGATCGCGACGAGATAGTCGACGTAATCGTCGAGGTCGAAGCGGCCGGCCGCCAGCGGCGCCATGCGCGCGTCGGTCCAATCGGTGATGTAAACGTCGTGCGTCGGCAGGAACGCTTCCACGGTGCCGCGCAACAGCGTGGCGTAATGGCCCGACACGGGGGCGACCAGCAGCAGCTTCGGCAACCCGTCGGCCGCCTCGCGGCGGCGGAAGTGCAGCAGGTTGCAGAACGGGCGCGACCAGACGATTTCCTCGTCTATGGCGATCGCGCGCCCGTCGGCCTGCGTCGTATCGAGGCCGAAGGCGGGCTTGCCATAACGCCGCGTCACGCGTTCGAACATTTCCGCGCCCGCCGCGAGGTTGCGGCCCATCGGCGTGTGCGAAAACGGGTTGAACGGATTTTTCAGCAGCATGCGCGTCGCGTCCGAGGCGAAACGCGCGGGCGCGAGCGCCGCGTGGGTCAGTTCATAGAGCTGGTAAGCGTAAGCGTTCATAGGCCGACTGCTCCCGCTTTAGAGCGTCTGCGCGCCCTCGTTCATGTTTGAACGAGTCTCGCCCACTCGTCATCGCATTGCAACAAATGATTGAGGCACCGTGAATTTCCTGGGGGATGGCCTCATTCGCCCATTTGGAGCAAAGCGCCGGCGCGGCGGGCGGATTCCTCCAAGCGCAGGTAAATCGCCACCGAGGCGGCGAACAGCACGCCGTCCATCCCCAGTGCCGCCAGCATCAAATCACTGCGAAAGACGTGATTTATCAACGCCGAACGCATGCCCTCGAAAACATAGGTCGGCGGCAGCGCCCAAGCCACGTGCTGCAACCACGCCGGCAGCGCGGAGACCGGATAATACACGCAACAAAGCGGCAATAGAATGAACAACACCGACCACGCGAGGTTTTCGGCGCCGACGCCGTTGCGCAGGATCAGTCCGCTGACCACCAGCCCGATCGACCAACTCGTCAGCGCCAGCACGACGAAAAACGCGCCGAGCGCAAGGCCCAGTCCCCACAGGTTGAAGCCGAAGAACCAGATCGCCAACAACGACACCGGCACGACCCCGATGGCCAAACGCACCGCGCTCATCGTCATCAACGCAGCGACGAATTCCAGCGGCCGCAACGGGGTCATCAGGAGATTGCCCATGTTGCGCGACCACATCTCCTCAAGGAAGGAGACGGAAAAGCCGAGCTGGGCGCGGAACATCATGTCCCACAGCAGCATCGCGCCGATCAGCGTGCCGGTGGCGACCTGCAGGCGCGGCGCGGCCGCGGCGCCGGCCGCCTGGCGCGCGATGTACGTCTGCAGGAACCCCCAGGTCAGCATCTGGATGACCGGCCAATAGATCAGGTCGAGCAGGCGCGGCCACGACGAGCGCAGCAGCAGCGAATAGCGCAGCACCATCGCGCCGACGCGCCGGAACGAGAAGCCCGAGAGTTCGTCGGCGAAGGTCATGGCGCTGCGCCTTTCCCGCGGCCGCGCGCGACGTCGAGGAAGACATCCTCGAGGTCCGCGCGTCCGTAGCGAGCGAGCAGGGCGGCCGGCGAGCCGTCGTCGACGATTCGTCCGCGCCGCATCATCACCACGCGGTCGCACAGCCGCTCGACCTCGCGCATGTTGTGGGAAGCGAGCAGGATCGTGGCCGAACGCCGTCGGCGGTAGTCTTCGAGCCGCGAGCGGATCCAATCGGCGGTGTCGGGGTCGAGCGAGGCGGTCGGCTCGTCGAGCAGCAATGCGTCGGGTTCGTTGACCAGCGCCTTGGCGAGCGCGACCCGCGTCTTCTGGCCGGCCGACAGCTTGCCGACCGGGCGGTCGAGGAACTCGCCGAGTTCGAGCGTCGCCGCCAATTCCGCGATCCGGCCCCGCACGTCCTCGACGCCATAGAGCATGGCGAACACGCGCAGATTCTCGCGCACGCTGAGCCGGTGGGGCATTTCCACGTAGGGGCTCTCGAAGTTCATGCGGCCCAGCGCGCGATGACGCTCGCGCGCCATGTCGTGGCCGAGCACGCGCGCGATCCCGGCGCTGGGCGCCACCAGGCCCATCAACATGCCGATGGTCGTCGTCTTGCCGGCGCCGTTGCCGCCGAGCAGGCCGCAGACGCTTCCCGGCGCCACGGCAAAATCGATGCCGTCGACCGCCACCGTCTCGCGGTAGCGCTTGACGAGGTCCTCGGCGGCGATGGCGGGCGTCGACGACATGGGGTCCTTCGGCCGGCGTCCCGGCGGTTGGTCGACCTCCGCTTGCCAAACGGCCGCCGTCCGCGCAATGCCTGAGCGCGGCCGCGGCGGACTTCGTTTCGCCGCGATCCTGCGGGAACCAAGCAAGCGCGCCGTCGAGGGCGCCCAACGAGGAAGCCATGCGTCAAGTCCGGATCGCCACCGCCGCCGCGCTCGCCCTCTGCGCCGCGCAGGCGCCCGCCATCGCCAAGATCCGCGGTCCCGACAAGGCCCCCACCCGCTTGGCCCCCTATATCGCGCCGTTCCCGACCGACCAGACGTGGATCCTAGAGACGCTCAATGGCAAGCCGGTGCCCTCGGGCCTCGACGCCTCGCTGACGATCTCGGCGGCGTTCCGCGCCACCGGCTTCACCGGCTGCAACACGTGGTCGGCGACGATCTATCCCACCAAGGACCAGCGGCTCGCCGCCGGGCCGATCGCCATCACCAAGTCGAAGTGCGACAAGACGCTGATGAAGTTCGAGTTCGACTACCTCAGCGCGATCGCCTCGGGCCCGCATTGGGTGCGCGATGGCGGCGAATTGCTGCTGAAGGGCCCGCGCGGCGAATTGCGGTTCGGCCGCTCGCTCTGATCCCTCAGCGCGCCGACGCGCCGGCGACGGGTGCCGTCAGCTCGATCCGGCGATCATGGAAGGCGCCCAACGTCGCCCGATGCCCTGTCGAGACGATGGTCGTGTCGGGCATCCGCTTGCGCAGGGCGGCGTAGAGTGCGGCCTCGCTGGCCTCGTCGAGCGCGGAGGTCGCCTCGTCGAGGAACAGCCACTCGGGCTTGGCCAGCACCGCGCGCGCCAGCGCCACGCGCTGCTGCTCGCCGCCCGACAGGCGCTGCTGCCAATTGTCGACGCGGTCGAGCTCGGGGGCGAGGCGGTCGAGCCCGACGGCGGCGAGCGCGTCTTCGAGCGCGGGCCGGCCATAGGCATCGGCGCTCTTCGGATAGGCGATGGCGTCGGCCAGCGTGCCCTGCGGGAGATAGGGCCGCTGGGGCAGCAACATGGACGGGCACGCCGGCGCCGCGATCTCGCCCTCGCCATAGGGCCACAGACCCGCCAGCGCGCGGAACAGCGTCGACTTGCCGACGCCCGACGGCCCGCCGATCAAGGTCGGCACGCCACGCGCCAGCGACAGCCCGTCGACCCGAGCGATCGGGATGCCGGTGGGCGCGCGCAACGCCAGCGCGCCCGCCGCGAAGGCGCCGTCTGGAGAAGCGACCCGGCGGGGCGCGGTCGCCGCCGCCTTGGCGGGCGCGGCGGCGGCGATCGCCGCCTCGAAGGTCGTCAATCGGTCGAGCACGGCGCGGAACTCGGCGAGGTGGCGATAATTGCTGACGAAGAAGTTGAGCGACGAATTGACCTGGCCGAACGAGCCCGCCGTCTGCGACAGCACGCCGAGCTTGATCTTGCCGAGGAAATAATAGGGCGCCGCCACCACGTAGGGGATGTAGGTGTTGAGGTTGGCGTAGGCGTTGAGGAAGATCGTCAGGTTCTTGCGCTTGTGCATCACCTGAAGGTAGTTGCGGTAGACGTCGGCGAAGCGCGCGTTGGCCGCCCGCTCCTCCGTTCCCTCGCCGCCGAGCAGCGCGACCTGTTCGGAATATTCGCGCAGTCGCGCGAGGCCGAAGCGGAACGTCGCCTCGAAGCGCTGCTGCGCGAAATAGAGCGAGGCGAGGCTGCGGCCGATGACGTGCATCCCCAGCGTGCCCAGCCCGGAATAGACGATGGACGCC
>JAGWKJ010000096.1 GCA_028865375.1 Hyphomicrobiales bacterium
ATCTCGCCGTCGCCGGCGCGCGCGAGATCGTGCTGGCGGGCGTCGACGTCGCCTCGTGGGGCCGCGACCTGCCCGGCCGGCCCGGCGTCGCGACGCTGCTGCGCGCCATCCTGGCGGCCGCGCCGGACCTGCGTCGCCTGCGGCTGTCGTCGTTCGACCCCGCCGCGGTCGACGACGACCTGGTGGCGCTGTTCGCGCAGGAGGAGCGGCTGTGCCCGCACCTGCACCTGTCGATCCAGGCCGGCGACGACTTGATCCTGAAGCGGATGCTGCGCCGGCATTCGCGCGCCGAAGTCGTGGCGCTCGCCGAACGGCTGAGGCGCGTCCGACCGGGGATCGCGCTCGGCGCGGACTTCATCGTCGGCTTCCCCACCGAATCCGGGGCCGCCTTCGGCCGGACCTTGGCCTTGGTCGAAGAGGCGGGCCTGAGCCATCTGCACGTATTCCCGTTCTCGCCGCGGGAGGGCACGCCCGCCGCGCGAATGCCCCAGGTCGCCCGCGAGGTCGCCCGCGAAAGGGCCGCGACCTTGCGCGCGGCGGGCGAGGCGGCGCTGGCGCGGCGGCTCGATCGCCACGTCGGGACGTCGCTCGAAATCCTGATGGAACGCGGCGGAACCGGCCGCGCCGCCGATTTTTCCGCCGTGCGTCTCGACGGGGCCGAGGCCGGGACGTTCGCGACCGCGCGGATAACGGGGCGCGAAGGCTTGGCGCTCGTCGGCGCGGCGGCGCTTTCGCCGCGATCCCTCGCGCGCGCTCTGGATATCGGCGTCGCCGCGCGATAATCTTTCGCGTTGCGACACGGGGCGACGGGGGGGCGTGATGGCGACGGGCAAGGGAACGGGCGGCCGCAAGGCGTCGAAGAAATCGGCCAAGAAAGTCGCCAAAAAGTCGGCGAAGAAGGCGACGAAGAAATCGACCAAGAAGTCCGTCGCGAAGAAATCCACGGCCAAGAAGTCTGCCGCCAAGGCGTCGGCCGCCAAGCGCGCCCCGGTCCGCAAGCCGACGCCGCGCAAACCCGTGCGCAAGAGCGCGGCGCGCAAGGTTCCCCCCGGCAAGGTCGCCGCGCGTTCGCCCGCCCGCGCCTCGGTCGCCGCGCGCGCGCCGGGCGTCGTGGTCAAGGGCGTGACGGGGCCGCGTTTCGCCGAGATCCTGTCGCACGAGGCGTTGGCCTTCGTCGCCGACCTGCACCGCCGCTTCGACGCCCGCCGCAGGGACCTGTTGGCGCGCCGGGTCGAACGCCAGAAGCGTTTCGACGCCGGCGAATTGCCCGATTTCCTGCCCGAGACGCGCGCGGTGCGCGACGGCGATTGGACCGTTTCGCCGATTCCCGCCGACCTGCAGGACCGTCGCGTCGAAATCACCGGGCCGGTCGACCGCAAGATGATCGTCAACGCGCTGAACAGCGGCGCCAAGGTCTTCATGGCGGATTTCGAGGACGCGAGCTCGCCGACCTTCGCCAACATGGTCGAGGGCCAGATCAATCTGAAGGACCGCTGGGCCGGCAAGATCGACTTCGTCGATTCCGCCTCCGGCAAGGCCTATCGGCTCAAGGCCGACCCGGCCGTGCTGATGGTGCGCCCGCGCGGCTGGCACCTGCCCGAGGCGCACGTCGAGGTCGACGGCCGCGCGG
Organism: Hyphomicrobiales bacterium; assembly: GCA_028865375.1. Taxonomy (GTDB): domain Bacteria; phylum Pseudomonadota; class Alphaproteobacteria; order Rhizobiales; family Beijerinckiaceae; genus JAGWKJ01. The sequence goes on from JAGWKJ010000096.1 coordinate 1,631, forward strand.
TCGCCGGCGCCCTGTTCGATTTCGGCCTGTACGCGTTCCACAACGCCAAGGCGCAGGTGGCGCAGGGTGCGACGCCGGCGTTCTATCTGCCCAAGATGGAGAGCCATCTCGAGGCGCGGCTGTGGAACGACGTGTTCGACCGGGCCGAAGAGCGGCTCGGCCTCAAGCCCGGCACGTTCAAGGCCACCGTGCTGATCGAGACGCTGCCGGCGGCCTTCGAGATGGACGAGATCGTCCACGAATTGCGCACCCACATGGCGGGACTCAATTGCGGCCGCTGGGACTACATCTTCTCGTTCATCAAGCGCCTGCGCGGCCATGCCGACAAGCTGACGCCGGACCGCGGCGCGATGGTCATGGGGCGCGACTTCCTCGGCGCCTATTCCGACCTGCTGATCAAGACCTGCCACCGGCGCGGCGCCTTCGCCATGGGCGGCATGGCGGCGCAGATCCCCGTCAAGGGCGATTCCGCCGCCAACGAGGCCGCCTTCGCCAAGGTGCGCGCCGACAAGGAGCGCGAGGCCAAGGCCGGCCATGACGGCACGTGGGTCGCCCATCCCGACCTCGTGCCGGTGGCGATGGAAGTGTTCGACCGCGTGATGCCGGGCAAGAACCAGCTCGCCAACGCGCGCGTCGACGTGAGCGTCTCGCGCGACGACCTGTTGAAGGTCCACCCCGGCGCCCGCACGGAGGCGGGTTTGCGCGAGGACATCCGCGTGGGCGTGCAATACATCGAGGCGTGGCTGCGCGGCCGCGGCGCGGTGCCGCTCTACAACCTGATGGAGGACGCGGCCACCGCCGAGATCTCGCGCACGCAGATCTGGCAATGGATCCGCCATCGCGCGACGCTGGACGACGGCCGCGAGGTCACGCCCGCCCTGTTCCGCGCCACGCTCGAGGACGAGATGGCCAAGCTCGCGACGACGCTGGGACCGGCGTTCCGCGACGGCCGTTTCGAGACCGCCATCGAGTTGTTCTCGAAGATGTCGCTGTCGCCGGTCTGCGAGGAATTCCTCACCTTGCCGGCCTATCCGTTGCTCGACCGCGCGTGACCCGGCCGGGCAGCGGCCTCAGCCGGCCGCCCGCTTGGCTTGGGACCCGCGCCCGGCGTCGCCGTCCTCGTCCGCCATCGCCTCGACGAGGCTCACCACGCGCCGCCGCACCTTGGGGTCGCGGATGCGCGCGAAGGCGCGGTTCAGCGCCAAGCCCTCGGCGGTCGAGAGATATTCGGTTTCGTAGGGCGCGGAGTCCTCGGCGAAGCCCGCCAGCGGCGTGCCTCCCGGCGCGCCTTGAAAGAAGAACGACGGCGGCACGCCGAGCGTCTCGGAGATCTGCTGCAATCGGCTGGCGCCGATCCTGTTCGAACCCTTTTCATATTTCTGCACTTGCTGGAAGGTAACGCCGACCGCATCGGCGAGCTTCCCCTGTGTCATGCGCAACATCAGCCGACGCATCCTGACGCGCGATCCGACGTGTTTGTCGATCGGGTTGGGGTCCTTGGCGGACGGGTCGCGTTCTTGAGCGTTCTTCACCGTCGTGCCGCCGATCCCGTTCAATCTATAATCGCGATATATGACCCGTCATCGTAGTTTGCAACCGACGATTTCATAGGCGCTGCGTGCACTCTGGCAATCAATTACGGAACTTGCCGATCGTCGCAAAGACCAATGCCGACAAGATCAGCGCGAAAGCGGCAAGATTGCCGAAACGCGAGAACGGCGTTTGCGCCTCGGCGACGGGCAGGCCGCCGTCGAGCACGTCCTTTGCGCCGACGCCGAGCAGGCCGGTGATGCGGCCGCGACCGTCGACGATGGCCGATACGCCGGTGTTGGCGTCGCGCACGAGCGGCAAGCCTTCCTCGATCGCGCGCAGACGCGCCTGCGCGAAATGCTGCCATGGCCCCGGCGTGTCGCCGAACCAAGCGTCGTCGGTGACGTTCAGCAGCAGGCCGGGTCGCGGACCGGGTGGCACGACCGCGCCGGGGAAGATCGCCTCGTAGCAGATCAACGGCGCGACCGGCGGCAGGCCCGGCACGTTCAGGAGCCTGCGCTCGGAACCCGCGGAAAAGCCGCCTGGAACCGAGATCATCTGCGTCAGGCCGAGCCGCTTCAACAAGGCGGCCATCGGCAGGTATTCGCCGAACGGCACCAAGTGCACCTTGTCGTAGGAATCGACCACGGCGCCGTCGGCTGCCACGACCTGCATCGCGTTGAAGAAGCGCGGCGCGGAATCGCCGCTGCGGAAAGCGCCGCGCCGCACCGCGCCCGTCACCAAGATCGTGCGCCCCGCGAGCGCGGCGCCGATCCGCGCGGTGGCCGCCGGCCGGTCCTTGAGCACGAAGGGAAACGGCGATTCCGGCCAGATCAAATGGGTCGCGTCGGCGATGCCCGACGTCGTCGGCGAGGTCGCGCGGTCGGAGAGCTTGAGATAATCGGCGAGGATGCGGTCGCCGTTGGCCGCGACGAAGGCCGTGTCCTGCGTCAGGTCCGGTTGCATCAACCGCAGCTTGACGCCCGCGACCGTCGCGTCGGCCGGCCCGGAAACGCGCCACGCGCCGAACGCGTAAAGCGCGACCAGCGTCAGCACGGCGACCAGCGCCGCGCGCGGGCGCGCGCCGGGCGGCCGCGGGTCGGCGAGCGTCGCGGGCGCCGCGCCGAGCGCGATCGCCAGCGCGGTGAGCCCGTAGGCGCCGACCAGCGAGGCCGTCTGCGCGAGCCGGAGATCGCCGCCGAGCGCCATGCCCCACAGGTTCCAAGGAAAGCCCGTGAACAGCGTCCCGCGGGCGTATTCGGCGAGGCCCAGCGCGCCGGCGAGCGCGAAGACCCGCCAGCCGCGGTTCGACCACAGGAGCGCGGCGAGCGCGAAGCCGAGCGCCTCGAAGATCGCGAGCAGCGCGGGCAGGCCGACGACGCCCAACGGCAGCGCCCAGGCGAAATCGCCCGGCGGCACGAGGAACGGCGCGCCCAGCCACCACAGGCCGGCGAGGAAATAGCCGAAGCCCCAGAACCAGCCGTCGGCGAACGCCTGGCGCATCGCGCGCAGGACGGAGGGACGGCCGCGCGGGCCGACGCGGGCCGCGCCGTCGAGCAGCCAGACCGCCGCCGTCATCGGCACGACGACGGCCGGCCAGAAATCGAGCGGCGCCAGCGCCAAGGCGCCGACCGCGCCGGAGGCGAAGGCGATGCCGCGCCGCCGCCAACCGTCGGAGAAGAGCACCGCGCCGGCGAGGCGGCGCAGGGCCGCCGTCGCGCGGCCGCCCACGGCGGAGGTTTCGCGCGCGACCGGCGCGACGTCCCGAATCGTCATCGCGACAATCTAGCCCGCTTCGCCGCCGGGCGCCGCCTTGGCGGGGGGGCCCGCCGGCTTGGAATCGTCGGCGGGTATCGCGCGCGGCCGTCGCGCCGCCGGGCGAAGCGTCGCCTTGATCCGCTTCAGCCGTCGCTGGTCGGCGTCCAGCACCTCGAATTCGAGGCCGTCGGGTCCCGCGACGATCTCGCCGCGCAGCGGCAGGCGACCGGCGAGCGCCGCCACGAGGCCGCCGACCGTGTCGACCTCCTCCTTGCCGGCGGGCGTCGACAGGTCGCGCCCGGTGGCCGCCGAGGCCTGGTCGAGATCGGCGCGCGCGTCCATCTTCCAGACGCCGTCGGAAACGCGTTCGATCGCGGGCGCGTCGGGATCGTCGTGTTCGTCCTCGATGTCGCCGACGACGGTCTCGACCACGTCCTCGATCGACACCAAGCCGTCGGTGCCGCCGTATTCGTCAATCACGAGCGCCATGTGGGTATGGGTCGCCTGCATCTTCACGAGCAGGTCGAGGGCGGGCATCGAAGGCGGCGCGTAGAGCACCGGGCGGAGGATTTCGGCGGTGGCGAGCGGCGCCTTGAGGTCCAGCCGCACGTCGGCGCCGGACACCGCGACGCCGCGCGCGCGCGCCTGCGCCTCGGCCGCGCGCGCCAGATGGTCGACGAAATCCCGGATGTGGACCATGCCGCGCGGATCGTCGAGCGTGTCGCCGTAGACGGGCAGGCGCGAATGGCCCGCAGTGCGGAACAGCGCCAACACCTCCTCGAGCGTGGCCGTGATCGGCGTCGCCACGACGTCGGCGCGCGGCACCATCACGTCGCCGACGCGCATGTCCTTCAGCGCCAGTACGTTGCGCAGCATCGTGCGCTCCTGGGGCGTGAAGCCGTCGCCGGCGGCGGGCTCGTCGAGCGCCTCGGCGATGTCCCGGCGGATGGAGGGCTGGCCGAGACCGAGCCAGCCGCGCAATCGCTCGCGCAGGCGCGGCGGGGCGGGTTTGTCGCCGTAGGCGCTCATCGCGCGGGCTCCCCATAGGGGTCGCCGATGCCGAGCCCGGCGAGGATGCGCGTTTCCAGCCCCTCCATCTCGCGCGCTCCGTCTTCCGTGACGTGATCGTAGCCGACGAGATGCAGGAAGCCGTGGACGGCCAGATGCGTCGCGTGGTCGAGCGCGGGCTTGCCCTGTTCGACCGCCTCGCGCGCGCACACGCCTTCGGCGAGCGCGATGTCGCCGACCTCCGCGCCACCCGGCGCCGCGGGGAAGGACAGCACGTTGGTCGGCTTGTCGAGGCCGCGCCAGCGCGCGTTCAGCGCGCGCGAGGCCTCGTCGCCGCACAGCAGCAGGTTGACGCGGCCGCGCCGGGGCAGCGGACGGCGGCTGAGGGCGGCCGCGGCGCGGATCGCCGTGCGCAGGCGGGTCGCCAAGCCGCGCGGCGCCCGCCAAGCGCCGTCTTCGCGCACGATGGCGACCGCGAGGGTCATCGAGGCGGCGCGGCGGCCTGGGCGGCCGCTTCGTGGACGCGGCGCGCGGCGTCCTCGTAGGCCGACACGATGCGCCGCACGAGGTCGTGGCGCACCACGTCGCCCTCGGCGAACGCGACATGGCCGACGCCCTCGATGCCCTGCGTCAGGCGGATCGCGTCGACCAAGCCGGAGCGCTGGCCCGGCGGCAGGTCGGTCTGGGTGGGATCGCCGTTGACGATCATGCGCGATCCCTCGCCGAGCCGGGTGAGGAACATCTTCATCTGCATCGCGGTGGCGTTCTGCGCCTCGTCGAGCAGCACGGCGGCGTTCGACAGCGTCCGCCCGCGCATGAAGGCGAGCGGGGCGACCTCGATCATGCCGGTCTGCATCCCGCGTTCGACCACGCGCGCGTCCATGAAGTCCTGCAACGCGTCGTAGATCGGGCGCAGGTAGGGATCGACCTTCTCCTTCATGTCGCCGGGCAGGAAGCCGAGCCGCTCGCCCGCTTCCACCGCCGGCCGCGAGAGCACCAGCCGCTCGACGGCGCCCTGTTCGAGCAGCGACACCGCGAAACCGACCGCGAGCCACGTCTTGCCGGTGCCCGCCGGGCCCGCGCCGAACACGAGTTCGTTCGAGCGCATGGCGCGGATATAGGCGTCCTGCGCGGCGTTGCGCGCCCGCACCGTGCCGCGCTTGCGCGTCGACACGCGGTCGAAGCCGCCGTCGCCGCCGCCCTCGCCGCGCGTGAACAGGCTGCCCTGCATCGCGCCTTCCTGGATCGCGCCCTCGACGTCGCCCTGGGTCGCCGGCTGGCCCTGCCGCGCGCGCGCGGCGAGCAGGTCGACGACGCGCTTGGCGCGCTCGCAATTGGCGCGCGGCCCCTTCAGCGTGACCAGGTTGCCGTTGGCCGCCGCCACCACGCCGAGTCGGCGCTCGATCAGCGCGAGGTTCTGGTCGTAATGGCCGAACACGCGCGAGGCGAGCTTGTTGTCGTCGAACGCGACGGCGATCTCGGCGATCTCGGGGCCGGCTGCGCCGGCGGCCTGGTTTTCGGGCGTCTTCAAGCCTGCGGCCTCCGGCGTGGGTTCAAGCGACGACGCGCCCCGACAAGGTGTTGCCGGGCGCGGACAGGATCTCGACCGTGCGCAGGTCGCCGGGGCGCAGCCCCGCCGGCGCGTCGACGTGGACGGCGAGGTTGTGCGGCGTGCGTCCGACCAACTGGCCCGCGAGGCGGCCCGGTCGCTCGAACAGCGTTTCCAGCGCTTCGCCGACGAACGAACGGTTGAAGGCGAACCGCGTCGCGTCGAGCAGCGCGTTGAGGCGATGCAGACGCATCGACTTCGTCGCCTCGTCGACCTGGCCGTCGCGCGCCGCCGCCGGCGTGCCCGGCCGCGCCGAGTATTTGAACGCATAGGCGGAAGCGAAGCCGATCTCTTCCGCCAGCGCCAGCGTCGCGGAGAAATCCTCCTCCGTCTCGCCGGGGAAGCCGACGATGAAGGTCGAGCGCAAAGTGAGGTCCGGGCAGATCTCGCGCCAGCGCGCGATGCGCTCCAGCGTCTTCTCCTGCGAGGCCGGGCGCTTCATGCGCTTGAGCACGTCGGGCGCGGCGTGCTGCAGCGGCATGTCGAGATAGGGCAGCACCTTGCGCTCGGCCATCAGCGGGATGACCTCGTCGACATGCGGGTAGGGGTAGACGTAGTGCAGGCGCACCCAGACGCCCAATTCGCCGAGCGCGCTCGCCAGGTCGATGAACTTGGCGCGCACCTCGCGGTCGCGCCATTTGCTCGCGGCGTATTTGACGTCAACGCCGTAGGCGGAGGTGTCCTGCGAGATGACCAGCAGCTCTTTCACACCGGCGGCGACCAGCTTCTCGGCCTC
>JAGWKJ010000097.1 GCA_028865375.1 Hyphomicrobiales bacterium
GCCACCCGGATCGGCCGCGCGCCGACCGCACCCTGGTAGAGGTCGAGGTCGTGGCAGCACTTCTCCAGGATGAAGTTGCCGGAGTAGCGTTCGTAGCGCCGCCAGTCGCGCATGAAGAAGGCGCCGTGATAGGGCGCCAGATATTCGCACGCCTCGATGCTGGCGATCTTGCCGATCGCCCCGTCGGCGATCGCCTGCTTGAGGTCGACGTAGAGCGGCGCATAGCGCAGCACCAGACCGACCATCACCCGGTCAGGGCCGCCGTGTGTGGCCAGCAGGTGCAGGAGTTCCAGCGTCTGCTCCTCTGAGATCACCACCGGCTTCTCGCTGAAGACCTTCAGGCCGAGGTCGAGCCCGGCCCGGATATGCTCGAGGTGGAGATGGTTGGGCGAGCCGACCATCAGCATGTCGAGCGGCGCCGCCTTCGCCAGCGCCTCGATGGTCGGGAAGCTCGTGCCGGCGCTGATCCCGGCTTTCGTTAGGCCGGGCAGGCCGGCGGGCGTCGGGTCGACGTAGCCGACGACCTCGAAACCGGGGACCAGGAGGGTGAAGACGCGGGCGAGATATTCCATGCGGAAGCCAAGCCCAACGATGCCGACTTTCATGATGCTGCCTTATGGGTTCTCGAGTTGATTGCCTGATATGGTGATTGTGATGATGGCTCGTCGGCTCCGTGCGACAAGACCCAGCACCGTCTGCCGGTTCTATCGTCCGATCGCTCGGCCCTCGGCGTTGAACCGATGGACCGCGTCCTCGACCGGCGAGAGATGGAGGACATCGCCCGTACCATACCGTTGTTCGCCGAACAGGCGCACCGTCAGCAGCCCCTTGTCGCCGCAGTCGAGATAAAGGTTGGTATCGGCGCCAAGGTGCTCGGCATGGATGACCGTCCCCTGCCAGCGTCCGCTTTCGGCCGAGACATTGATGTGCTCCGGCCGGACGCCGATCGTGGCGCATGACGTCTCGCCGATCCGCGCCGCCTCGATGAAGTTCATGCGCGGCGAGCCGATGAATCCCGCGACGAAGAGGTTGGCCGGTCGGTTGTACAGCTCCATCGGCGTGCCGATCTGCTCGATCTGCCCGGCATTGATCACCACGATGCGGTCGGCGAGCGTCATCGCCTCCACCTGGTCGTGCGTGACGTAGACGGTGGTCGCCTTCATGTCGCGGTGCAGCTTGGCGAGTTCGAGCCGCGTCTGCACGCGCAGGCCGGCGTCGAGGTTGGACAGCGGCTCGTCGAACAGGAACACCTTCGGGTCGCGCACGATGGCCCGGCCGATCGCCACGCGCTGGCGCTGGCCGCCCGACAGCTGGCGCGGCAGGCGGTCGAGCAGCGGGGTCAGTTCGAGCTGGCGCGCCGCCTCCGCAACCTTGGCCGCGATCCGCTCCTTGGGGACCTTGGCGAGGTCGAGGCCGAACGAGATGTTGTCCCGCACGCTCATGTGGGGATAGAGCGCGTAGGACTGGAACACCATCGCGATGCCGCGCTTGGAGGGCGGATCGGCGTTCACGCGCTTGCCGTCGATGAACATGTCGCCCGCGGTGATGTCCTCGAGCCCCGCGATCAGCCGCAGGATCGTCGACTTGCCGCAGCCCGACGGGCCGACGAGCACGACGAAGTCGCGATCCACGATGTCGAGGTCGACGCCATGGATCGTCTCGAACGACCCGTAGGCCTTGCGGATGCCCCGCAGCTGCACGTTGGCCATGCCTCAACCCTCCCCGAGATCCGCGAAAAGCGCCTGCCGCGGCGGCAGCCGCGCCTCGCCGCCGGCGACGGCGCCGGCGAAACCGTGTCCATCGAGCGTCCGCGCGCCGCGCGGCGCGGCGAACGCCAGCCGCTTGCCCGACAGGTTGAACGCGCACAGCGTCCGCGACCCGCCGAGCGAACGCTCGAAAACGAGCGCGCCCTCGGGCGCGTCGTGGAACTTGATCGATCCGCGCACCAGCTCGGGCCGCGTGCGGCGCCAGTGCAAGAAGCGCTTGACGCGCGACAGCGCCGAGGCGTCGTCCTTGGCCTGCGCCGCGACGCTCAGCGCGCGATGCTCCGGCGGGATCGGCAGCCAAGGCTTTTTCGCGGTCGTGAAGCCGGCCTTCGCCGACGACGTCCAAGGCATCGGGGTGCGGCAGCCGTCGCGGCCCTTGAAGGCCGGCCAGAACGCCTTGCCATAGGGGTCCTGCAGGAGATCGTAGGGCACGTCGGCCTCGGGCAGGCCAAGTTCCTCGCCTTGATAGAGGCACGACGAGCCGCGCAGCGACGTCATCAGCGCGATCGACAGCGGCGCGACCTCGGCCGATCTCGCCTCCGCGCGCCAGCGTGTGATCGCGCGAACGACGTCGTGGTTGGACAGCGCCCACGCCATCCAGCCGTCGGGAGAGGCGCGTTCGAAATCCTCCACCGCGGCACGGATCGGCGCGGCCTCGCCCTTCGACGACAGAAGGTCGAACCCGTAACACATGTGCAGGCGCTTCGAGCCGCCGGTGTATTCGGCCACGATGCGGTTGGTGTCGGGCCCGGCGCCGACTTCGCCGACCGAGGCGGTGGCGCCATGGCGGTCGAGCAGCGCGCGGAACGATTCCAGGAACGACAGGTTCTCGGGCCGCGACTTGTCGTAGACGTGGAGCTGCCAACCGTAGGGATTGTCGGCGGGCACGTCGGACATGCCGGGCGTCGAATTGGGCGGGTTGTCGCGCAGCTTCGCGTCGTGGACGTAGTAATTGACCGTGTCGAGCCGGAAGCCGTCGACGCCGCGCTCCAACCAGAACTTCACCGTGCCCAGCAGCGCCTCGCGCACCTGCGGCTCATGGAAATTGAGGTCAGGCTGCTCGACCAAGAAGTTGTGCATGTAATACTGGCGCCGGCGCGTGTCCCATTGCCAGCCGACGCCGCCGAAGATCGACATCCAGTTGTTGGGCGGCGACCCGTCGGGCTTGGGATCGGCCCAGACGTACCAGTTCGCCTTCGGGTTCGTGCGGTCCTTGCGGCTCTCGACGAACCAAGGATGCGTGTCGGCCGTGTGCGACAGCACCTGGTCGATCATCACCTTGAGCCCGAGCTTGTGGGCCTTGGCGACCAGCCGGTCGAAGTCGCGCATCGTGCCGAACAGCGGGTCGACGGCGCAATAATCCTCGACGTCGTAGCCGAAGTCCTTCATCGGCGACTTGAAGAACGGGCTGAGCCAGATCGCGTCCGCGCCGAGGTCGGCGACGTGCTCCAGCCGCCCGGCGACGCCGCGCAGGTCGCCGATCCCGTCGCCGTCGCTGTCGGCGTAGCTGCGCGGGTAGATCTGGTAGATCACCGCGCCGCGCCACCATTCCATGTCGATCGGCTCCATGCGGCGCGACGCTCCCGTTCAGCCCTTGACCGCGCCGGCCGTGAGGCCCGCCACGATCTTGCGCTGGAAGATCAGCACCAGCACGATCAGCGGCAGCGTCACGGTCACCGAGGCGGCCATGATGCGGCCCCACGGCAGGTCGTATTTCGTGGCGCCGGAGATGAAGGCGATCGCCACCGGCACCGTGCGCTCGTTGGAGTCGATGGTGAAGGTGAGCGCGAACAGGAACTCGTTCCACGCGCCGATGAAGGCGAGCAGGCCGGTCGTCACCATCGCCGGCGCCAGCAGGGGAAGGAACACGCGGCGGATGATGATCAGCGGCGTCGCCCCGTCCACGATCGCGGCCTCCTCGATCTCCTTGGGCAGGCCCTTCACGAAGGTCGTCAGCACCCAGACCGTGAACGGCAGCGTGAACAGCAGGTCGGAGAAGATCATCGCGCCGGGCGTGTTGTAGAGCCCCATGACGCGCACCAGTTCATACATGCCCGAGAGCACCGCGACCTGCGGGAACATCGACACCGAAAGGATCGTCGTCAGCAGCAGCCCGCGCCCGGCGAACTGGATGCGGCCGAGCGCGTAGGCGGCCGTCACGCCGAGCCCCAGCGAGATCAGCGTCACCGCGCCCGACACCAGCAGCGAGTTGAAGATGTTGACCGCGAAATTCTGCTCCTTGAAGATGCCGACGTAATTGTCCGTCGTCGGCTTGCCCGGGAAGTAGTTGACCGTGAAGATGTCGGCCGGCGGCCTCAGCGACGTGATGATCGCATAGTAGAACGGGAACAGCGCGTAGAGGCAAATCGCGACCACGAGCAGCCAGAACAGCCCCGTCTTGACGGATTTCGGCATGGTCAGGCCTCCGCGTTCTTGGAACGGGTGAGCAATAGCGTGCCGGCGGTGAAGATCGCCAGCACGATGAACAGCAGCGTCGAGGCGGCCGAGCCGACGCCGACCTTCTGGAACTGCACCAGCTGCTGCTGGGCGTAGACCGACATCGAGATCGTGTCGTTGGAGCCCGAGGTCAGCAGGTAGATCAGGTCGAACACGCGAAGCGCGTCGAGCGCGCGGAACACGATGGCCACGATCAGCGCCGGCCAGATCAGCGGCAGCGTCACCTTGAAGAACATCTTCACCGGCGACACGCCGTCGATCCTGCCCGCCTCGTAGCAGTCGGTCGGCAGCAGCTGCAGCGCGGCCAGGATCATCAGCGCCATGAAGGGCGTCGTCTTCCACACGTCGACGAAGATCACCGAGATCATCGACACGCTGGGGTTGGCGGTCCAAGCCACCGGCCCGGAGATGAGATGCGCGCGCTGCAGCATGTCGTTGACGATGCCGAGTTGGTCGTTGAGCATCCACGCCCACATCTTCGACGACACGACGGTGGGGATCGCCCACGGCACGAGGATCGCGGTGCGGACCAGCGCGCGGCCCCTGAAGTCGGAGTTCAGCACCAGCGCGACGACGAGGCCGAGCGCCGTCTCCAGCGCCACCGACACGACCGCGAACCAGACCGTATGCCAGACGGCCGAGAGCCACAGCGGATCGGCGAGGATGCCGTCCGTATAGCCGTCGCCCTGCACGAAATAATTGTCGAAGCCGACGAAGTGGTAGCTCGCGTCCCCGAGCTTGTCGTCCGTGAAACTGAAGAAGATCGTGCGCGCGAGCGGCCAAGCGGCGGTGAGCGCCAACACCACGAGCATCGGCGCGAGGAAGAGCCACGCCGAGCGCGCGCGTGCGCGCGTGAGTTCCGATTGCGCTGCTGCCATTGACGCCCCCCACCGGCGATCCGGCGGCCTCGAAGGCCGGCCGTCGAAGCGGGCGCCGGGCGGGCGGTACCCGCCCGGCGCTTGTTCCAGGGAAACGGCCGCGCGGGGTCCCCGCGCGGCGCGGTCAGCCCGTCACTTGTCCCAGCCGGGACCGCGGACCTTCTTCAGCTGCGCGTGCAGCGAGGCCATGGCCGTCTTGGCGTTGGACTTGCCGGACAGCACGTCGTGGACCGCGTTCCAGAAGTCGTTCGACACCTCGGCGTATTTCGCGCCCGTCGTGAGCGAAGGACGCGCCACGGCGTTCGTGAAGGTCGAGATCAGCGTGCCCATGAACGGGTTCGCCTTCAGGACGTCGGCGTCCTTGTAGAGCGCCGGGATCGTCGGGTTGTAGGACCCCTCGATCGCGCGGCGCTTCTCTTCGGCCTGCGACGTGAGGTACATCACGAGGCTCGCCGCCGCCGCCTGGTGCTTCGAGAACTTCGAGACGCCGAGCTGCCAGCCGCCGAGCGTGCCGGTGTGCTTGCCGCCGGGGCCCATCGGCAGGGCCTCGACGCCGATCTTGCCGGCGATCTTGCTGTCCTTGCCGTTGCCCAGCGACCACGCGTAGGGCCAGTTGCGCATGAAGGCCGCTTCGCCCGACTGGAACACGCCGCGGGCGTCCTCCTCGCCGTAGTTCAACACGCCCTCGGGCGCGATCTTGCCGATCCAGCTTGCCGCCTCGGTGATCGCCGCCTCGGCCTTCGCGTTCTCGACCGTGATCTTGCCCGCCTTGTTCACGATGTGGCCGCCGCCGAAGCTGTCGAGCCATTCCAGCGCGTCGCAGGTCAGGCCTTCATAGGCCTTGCCCTGGAACACGAAGCCCTGGAACTTGGCGTCGCCCGCCTTGCGCTCGCCGTCCTGGATCGTCTTGGCGTCGGCCGCCATCTCGGCCCACGTGGTCGGCGCCTTGAGCTTGTACTTGTCGAGGAGGTCCTTGCGGTAGAACAGCAGGCCAGCGTCCGTGAACCACGGCATCGCGGTCAGCTTGCCGCCGACCGTGTTGTTGGCGACGATGGCGGGGAAGTGATCCTTCTCGGCGCCCTTGGAGAAGGGCTTCAGGTCGATGAAATACTTGCCGATGATGCCCGGCCAGATCACGTCGAGCTGATAGATGTCGACGTCGCCGGAGCCGGCCGCGAGGCCCTGCTGGTAGAACGCCAGCACGTCCGTCGTGCTCGCCGGGATCGACACGATCTTCACCGTGTTGCCGGTCAGCTTCTCCCAGGCTTGCACGCCCTTCTTGCATTGGTCCTGGTCGGCGCCGACGGACCCGCACATGATCGCGACCTGCTCGGCCCGCGCCATTCCGGCGAGGGCGAGGCCCATCGCGGTGGCGAGCGACAGGGATGTCAGGACAGACTTGAGCTTCACGCTTTCCTCCCTCGTGGACCGTCGCGTCGCGCAAACGGGCGGCGCGCGGCGATGAACGTTTCCGGCCGGGCGCGTTGGCCGCGCCTTCGATTCCCCGCCGCCGCGATCATGATCGCGAAAGCGCTTTCGTCATTCTTGCTTTGCCGGCGCCCGGCGAGTCAAGCGCGATCGCGCGTCACCGAAAAATCATGCGCTCCTGACGAGGCGCGCGACGTAGAATCCGTCGACGCCGGAGAGCCGCGGCGTCGCGCCCTTCAGGTGGAACGGCAGCGAGCGCACGTCGCCTTCGGGCGTCAGGCACTCTTCGAATCCGCGCGCTTCGTCCGCCGTCACCGGCGCGCGGCGCAGTTCGGGGTCGCGCCGCAGAAGCCGCGCGACCTGGCGTTCGCCCTCCTCGGGTTCGAGCGAGCAGACGCAATGGACGAGCCGGCCCCCCGGTTTCACGAGGCGCGCGGCGCGGTCGAGCAGCTTCTCTTGGCGATCCGCCAGCGCGGCGACGTCGCCGGGCTTCTTGGTCCAGGCGACGTCGGGATGGCGTCGGATCGTGCCGGTGGCCGTGCACGGCGCGTCGAGCAGGACGGCGTCGAACCGCGGCGCGTCGAACGTCAGCGCGTCGGCGATCCGCAGGTCGGCGGACAACCGCAGCCGGCCGAAGTTTTCGGCCAGCCGGCGCATGCGCTCGGCCGACTTCTCGACCGCCACGACGTCGGCGCCGCAATGGGCGAGCCAGGCGGTCTTGCCGCCCGGCGCCGCGCACAGGTCGGCGATCCGCTCGCCCGGCTTGGCGGCGACGATGCGCGCGGCGAGCGCGGCGGCGGCGTCCTGCACCCACCATTCGCCGTCGGCATAGCCGGGCATGTCGGCGATCGGCGCATGGCCCCGCAGCCGCACGGAGCCGCCGGGCAAAGCGACGCCGTCGAGCTTCTCCGCCCAACCTTCGGGATCCGACTTCACGGTCACGTCGAGTGTCGGCTCCACGAGGTGCATCGCGGCGATCGCGCGCGCGGAATCCTCGCCGTAGGTCGCCCGCCAGCGCGCGGCGAGCCAAGGCGGCGCGCCGTCGTCGAGCGGATCGCAGGCGTCGAGCGCCGCGGCGCCTTCGCGCTGGATCGCGCGCAGCACCGCGTTGACGAGCGCGGCGTAGGGCGCGGCGTTGGGGTCGGCCTTGGCGGCGCGCACCGAGAGGTCGACCGCCGCGTGGTCGGCCTGTTCCATCAGCAGGAGCTGCGCCGCGCCGGCGACCAAGATCCATTCGAGGCCGCCGCTCTTCTTGGGCATTCCGCGGTCGAGCTTGGCGCCGACGACCTTGCGGAGGTAGCCCATCCGTCGAAGCGATGCGACGACGATGGAGCGCGCCAGCGTCCGGTCGCGCGGGCCCAGAGCCGCGTAGGGAGCGAACGCGCCTTCGCCCTCGATCCGCTCGTCGAGCGGGCGGACGCCGGTGGCCACGTCGCCCAGCAGCCGCGCCGCGGCGATCCGCGCCGCGAGGCCCGGGACTGACGGCGGGGGCACGTGGACGGGCGCGCCGAACCGGCGGCGCTGGGGGGGGCCGCCGCTCAAGGCGCGGGTCCCCGGAGCGGCGCGAGGCCGCGGGCCTTCATGGATCGTGTCGGCAAAGGGCAGGTCATCCGCAAGTCGCGACTCGCGGATTAGCACGTCCCGGGCGAACCGCGAACCGGCCGCTCACGCCCGCATCCGCCGGCCCTCGGCATCGACGGGCGGCGCGTCGAGCCGGCGCGCGGCGCGTCGT
>JAGWKJ010000098.1 GCA_028865375.1 Hyphomicrobiales bacterium
CGACGCCCGTGCGAAGCCGTCAGGCGGGGCGCGGCGGGACGACATGGCGCCGAAGCGGGTTACATCGGACGAGATCGCCCGTCGCGTCGACGCGAGCGGGCTCGCGTCGCGCGGCGTCGCGCGCGCGGGCGGTGGCGCGGATTTGCCGCATGGCGTCGCCACGCTCGCCCTCGTCGGGTTTGCCGGCGCGCGCGGCTGGGGCGCATTCGCCGCTTCGCCCGAAGCGCACGACGGCGCGCCAGACCCGCTGGATCGCTGGAGCCGTCGCGTCATCGGCGCGCTCGCCGACGCACTGGGCGCGCGCGCGTTCTTCCCGTTCGGCGGGCCGCCGCATTGGCCGTTCCAGCGCTGGGCGCTGGCGGCGGGCGGCGTTCACCCTTCGCCGCTCGGCTTGCTGATCGACGACGTCTTCGGTCTTTGGCATTCCTATCGCGGCGCGCTCGGTTTCGCCGACGCGATCGCCGCGCCGGCCGCGCGCGCGTCGCGCTCGCCCTGCGAGGATTGCCGCGGCCGGCCGTGCTTGTCGGCGTGCCCCGTCGGCGCCTTCACGGGCGAAGGCTTCGACGCCAAGGCGTGCCGTTCATGGCTGTCGGGCGGGCAGGGCGGCGATTGCCTCACGGGCGGCTGCCTCGCGCGGCGTGCGTGCCCCGTCGGCGCGGAACATCGACAGGGCGCCGAACAGGCCGCGTTCCACCTGCGCGCGTTCGCGCGCGCGGGTCGAGGCCGGACGTGGCCGCTTGCCAGCGCGCGTCGCGCCTGATTGGGTTTGCGGGACTGCGGCGCCGGCGAGGGAGCGCGCGATGGAAAGCGAACGGGCGGCGCCCGCCTTGGACGCGCGGGCGGTCGAAGCGGTGCTGCGCGAGCATTTCCCGCAGGCGCGAGCCGGCGAGGATTTCGTCGTCGAGGCGATCGGCCCGATGTCGGCGCGGCTGCGGCTCGCCGCCGACGAGCGCTTCCTGCGGCCAGGCGGCACGGTGTCGGGCCCCGCGCTGTTCGCGCTCGCCGACATCGCGCTCTATTGCGCCGTGCTGGGCGAGATCGGCGCCGAGCCGCTCGCGGTGACCACCAACATGTCGATCAACTTCTTCCGCAAGGCGCCGTTGGGCGGCGTGGTCGCCGAGGCGAGGCTGTTCAAGGTCGGCCGCACGCTCGCGGTGGGCGAGGTCTCGATGCGGGGCGTGGAGGGCGCGCTGATCGCCCATGCGACGGGGACCTACGCATTGCCGCCGAAGCGACGATAGCGGGTATTATGATACCATTGTCGGTTTGGCTGAGGATTGATCGGCGTTTCCGGGCGTCGCCCGCCGCGAAATCGCTTGACTGTCCGCGCACGCGCCCCTAAGCCGCGCCCGATCCGGCCTCGGCCGGCCCAATCGGAATTCCTCCATGTTCGGCAAGACCCATTCGACGCGCCACGTCGACGTCGAGAAGAAGTGGACCGTGATCGACGCGCAAGGCGTCGTCGTCGGCCGCCTCGCGACGATCGTCGCCATGCGCCTTCGCGGCAAGCACAAGCCTTCCTTCACGCCCCATGTCGACGACGGCGACCACGTCATCGTCGTCAACGCCGAGAAGGCGGTCTTCACCGGCCGCAAGCTCGATCAGAAGGTGTATTACCGGCACACCGGCTACATCGGCGGCATCAAGGAGCGGTCCGCCAAGTCGATCATGGAAGGACGCCATCCCGAGCGCGTGATCGAGAAGGCGGTCGAGCGGATGCTCCCGCGCGGCCCGCTCGGCCGCAAGCAGTTCGGCAACCTGCGCGTCTACAAGGGCCCCGAGCATCCCCATGCCGCGCAGACCCCGGCGGCGCTCGACGTCGCCGCCATGAACCCGAAGAACGCGAGGAGCGCCTGACCATGGCCGAGACCCTCAATTCCCTGCAGGACCTCAAGGGCGCGTCCGCCGTCGGCGGCGAAACAGCCGCTCCGGTCCGCGTGCAGAAGCTCGACAAGCACGGCCGCGCCTACGCCACCGGCAAGCGCAAGGACGCGGTCGCCCGCGTCTGGATCAAGCGCGGCGGCGGCAAGATCGTCGTCAACGGCCGCGAGCTCGCGGTCTATTTCGCGCGCCCCGTGCTGCGCATGATCCTGTCGCAGCCGCTCGTGGTGGCGGCGCGCGCCGACCAATACGACGTGATGGTCACGGTGAGCGGCGGCGGGCTTTCGGGCCAGGCCGGCGCGGTGCGCCACGGCATCGCCAAGGCGCTCACGCATTACGAGCCGGACCTCCGCCCCGTGCTCAAGAAGGAAGGTTTTCTCACTCGCGATTCCCGCGTGGTCGAGCGCAAGAAATACGGCCGCCGCAAGGCCCGCCGCAGCTTCCAGTTCTCGAAGCGCTGATCCGCTTCCGACTTCCGCGCATTCGGCGGGCGCCCTTCGGGGCGCCCGGTTTCGTTTGGCGGGCGCCCGCACGATCCCGCGAGCGCGGATCCCGGTCCGGCCTTGACGCCCCGTCGCCGGCTACCTACCTCGGGAGCGCGCCGAGTCCCCGGCGCGACAGACGAGCCACGAGGGCGCCATGTCCGCCGCCACCACCAAGATCACCGACCAGAACTTCGACGCCGACGTCCTCAAGTCGACCGAACCGGTCGTGGTGGATTTCTGGGCTGAATGGTGCGGGCCCTGCCGCATGATCGGCCCGGCGCTCGAGGAGATCGCCGCCGAGATGAAGGGCAAGGTCAAGATCGGCAAGCTCAACGTCGACGAAAACCCGGGCATTTCTGGCAAGCTCGGCATCCGCTCGATCCCGACCTTGATGATCTTCAAGGACGGCAAGCTCGCCTCGCAGAAGGTGGGCGCCGCGCCCAAGGGCGAATTGTCGCGTTGGATCGCCGCCTCGATCTGAGCGCGGCGCGGCCGCGCGACCCGTCCGCCGAAACGAAAAGGGCCCCGCCGCGAGGCGGGGCCCTTTCTTTTTGTCGCGTCGTCGAGGACTCTGCGGCGCGGCGGACCCCGAGGTCGCCGCGCCGTCGCGATCACTTCGCCTTCTTGTCCGCCTCGCCGCGCGCCTTCAAGGCCGCGCCGAGGATGTCGCCGAGAGAAGCGCCCGAGTCGGCCGAGCCGAACTGCTTGATGGCTTCCTTCTCCTCGGCGACTTCCAGCGCCTTGATCGACACCGCGACCTTGTGCGCCTTGCGGTCGAGCAGGGTGACGCGGGCGTCGAACTTCTCGCCGACCGCGAAGCGCTCTGGCCGCTGTTCGGCGCGGTCGCGGGCGAGCTCGGCGCGCTTGATGAAGGTCGTGAGCTCGGTGCCCGCGATCTTCACCTCGATGCCGCCCTCGTTGACGAGGATCACCTGGCAGGTGACGACGCCGCCCTTGCGGATGTCGCCGCCCTCGGAGGCCTCGCCGGTCTCGCCGCCGCCCTTGGAAGCGAACGGGTCGGCGCCGACCTGCTTGATGCCCAGCGAGATGCGCTCCTTCTCGACGTCGACGTCGAGCACTCGCACCGTGACCTTGTCGCCCTTCTTGTAGTCCTCGATCGCCTGCTCGCCCGGCCGCTGCCAGTCGAGGTCGGAGAGGTGGACCATGCCGTCGACGTCGCCGTCGAGGCCCACGAACAGGCCGAACTCGGTCTTGTTCTTGACCTCGCCCTCGGCGTCGGAGCCCACGGGATGGCCTTCGAGGAAGGCTTCCCACGGGTTGCGCAGGGTCTGCTTGAGGCCCAGCGAGATGCGGCGCTTGGCCGAATCGACCTCGAGCACCTGCACGTCGACTTCCTGGCTCGTCGAGACGATCTTGCCGGGATGGGCGTTCTTCTTCGTCCAAGACATCTCCGAGACGTGGATGAGGCCCTCGATGCCCGGCTCCAGCTCCACGAAGGCGCCGTAGTCGGTGACGTTGGTGACGCGGCCGCGCATCTTGAGGCCCATCGGGTATTTGGCCTCGATGCCCTGCCACGGGTCGTCGAGCAGCTGCTTCATGCCCAGCGAGATGCGGTGCGTCTCGTGGTTGATGCGGATGATCTTGACCTTGACCTGCTGGCCGATGTTGAGGGCCTCGGTCGGGTGGTTGACGCGCCGCCAGGCGATGTCGGTGACGTGCAGAAGGCCGTCGATGCCGCCCAGGTCCACGAACGCGCCGTAGTCGGTGATGTTCTTGACCACGCCGTCGATGACCTGGCCTTCCTCGAGGTTGGCGACGATCTCGTGGCGCTGCTCGGCGCGGCTCTCTTCGAGCACGGTGCGGCGCGAGACCACGATGTTGCCGCGGCGGCGGTCCATCTTCAGGATCTGGAACGGCTGTGCGACGCCCATCAGGGGCGCCACGTCGCGCACCGGGCGGATGTCCACCTGGGAGCGCGGCAGGAACGCCACGGCGCCGCCGAGGTCGACCGTGAAGCCGCCCTTGACCTGGTTGAAGATGACGCCCTCGACCTTCTCGTTCTTCTCGAAGGCCTGTTCGAGCTTGACCCAGCTCTCCTCGCGGCGCGCCTTGTCGCGCGAGATGACGGCTTCGCCCAGCGCGTTCTCGACGCGCTCGAGGTAGACCTCGACCTCGTCGCCGACGCCCGGCGCGGCTTCGCCGCCGTGGCCGGTGAATTCGCGCAAGGGGACGCGCCCCTCGGTCTTGAGGCCGATGTCGACGACCGCGAGATCCTTCTCGATGGCGACGACGCGGCCCTTGATGACGGTTCCTTCGAAGGCTTCGGTCTGGCCGTAGCTCTCTTCGAGCAATGCGGCGAAATCCTCGCGCGACGGCGCGCGGGCGGTGGCTTGCGGCATTTGTTCTCCTGGGGCGCCCTTGGGGCATCGCCGGGGGTTCGAGTTGCGGGCGCTTTCGCCGCCGGATCGGGACGCCATGGCGTCCGATGCCGCGCCGGCAAGGCGCGGTCCGGCGCTTGGCCGGCGGAGGAAGCGGGTTCCACGCGAGCGTCGCCGCCCGCGCGCGTGGCGCATAGCAGGGCCGAAGGCCGCGCGCAATGCGCGGAACGATCAAGGCGTAGCGCGACATCGCGCGCGATTGACCGCGGCGGCCGCCGATCGCAACCTCGCGACAGCCGACGGAGCGTCGAGCCACGGAGGTCGAAATGAAAACCCGGTCATACCGCGCGGTTTGCGCCCATGCGCGGCTGGTGACGATCGCGGCTCTCGTGTTCGCCGCCGCCGCCGCGCAAGGCGCGGACACCGGCAAGGGCGCGGGCATGGACATGGGAATGGACATGAGCAAGGGCGCGGCCCCGGCGACGGGCGCGGCGCCGGCGCCCGACCCCCGCCAACCCGTCAAATATCCGCCCGCTTTGCGCGCGGAGACGCTGGCGACCATGCGCGGGCACCTGCAGGGTCTGGCCGACATCCAAGTCGCGCTGGCCGACGGCCGGTTCGACGACGCGGCGCGGATCGCCACCGACAAGCTCGGCATGTCCTCGATGAAAGGCGGGCAGGGCATGGAGGAGGCGCGTTACATGCCGCCGCCGATGCAGGCGCTCGGGCTCCAATTGCATACGCTCGCGGGCGAATTCGCTAGCGCTGCGCAGGACGCCGGTGCGACCGGCGACGTCAAGAAGCCGCAAGCGCTGCTCGGCCGGATGATGCAGACCTGCGTTTCGTGTCACGCCGTGTATCGGCTCGAATGAAGATCGGGGCCGGCGCCACATCCGGTCGCGATCCTTGCCATTTCCCGCCGATGCTGCTATGCACAATTCATTGCGCGAGTTTCTTCAAGGTTTGAAGCCCGCGCCGCTCGGCGATTTCGCCGCGTGCGCCCCGCATGGACGGTCCCGTCCCGCTGCGTCTCCGGGCTCATCGACCAATCAAGGAAACCCGAACTCGTGACCACTTTTCAGGATCTCGGCCTGTCCGAGACCGTCCTTCGCGCGCTTTCGCACGAGGGCTATCGTACCCCCACCCCGATCCAATCCGGCGCCATCCCCCCGTTGCTGCAGGGCCGCGACTTGCTGGGCATCGCCCAGACCGGCACCGGCAAGACGGCGGCCTTCGCCTGCCCGATCGTCGACCGCCTCGTCGCCGAGAACCGGCGGCCCGAGCCGCGCTGCGTGCGCGCGCTGGTGCTGGCGCCGACGCGCGAGCTCGCCCAGCAGATCGCCGAGAGCTTCAAAACCTACGGCAAGTTCGCCCGGCTGTCGGTCGCGGTGATCGTGGGCGGCGTGTCGGCGGGCCCGCAGGCGCAGGCGCTGGCGCGCGGCCTCGACGTGCTGGTGGCGACGCCCGGCCGCCTGCTCGACCATCTGGGCAACGGAGCCCTGCGGCTCGCCTCGACGCGCATCGTCGTGCTCGACGAGGCCGACCACATGCTGGATCTCGGCTTCATCGAGCCGATCAAGCGCATCGTCTCCAAGCTGCCGGCCGACCGGCAGACGCTGCTGTTCTCCGCCACCATGCCCAAGGAGATCGCCGGCCTCGCCGACGCCATGCTGCGCGAGCCCGCGCGGGTCTCGGTGACGCCGGTGGCCACCACCGTCGAGCGCATCGACCAGCGCGTCGTGCTGTGCGAATCCTCGGCCAAGCGCGGCCTGCTGCTCGAACTGCTCGGGCGGCCGGAATTCTCGCGCGCCATCGTGTTCACGCGCACCAAGCGCGGCGCCGACCGCGTCAGCGACTATCTGGGCGAGGGCGGCGTGTCCGCGGTGGCGATCCACGGCAACAAGAGCCAGGGCCAGCGCCAGCGCGCGCTGGAATCGTTCCGCCGCGGCCAGGCCCGCGTGCTGGTGGCCACCGACATCGCCGCGCGCGGCATCGACATCGACGGCATCAGCCACGTCATCAACTTCGAGATGCCCGACGTGCCGGAGGCCTACGTCCACCGGATCGGCCGCACCGCGCGCGCCGGCGCCGACGGCTCGGCGATCTCGCTGGTCGACGGGAGCGAGCGCGACCAGTTGCGCGCCATCGAGCGCCTGACGCGCCAGTCGTTGCCCATCGAGGATCGCCGCACGGGACGCGAAGATTTCCCCGCCGCCAAGCGCGAGCAGCGCGGTCCGCGCAACGCCCAGCAGCGGCCGCACGGCCAGCCCCAGCAGCGCCCTCACGGGCAGGCCCAGCAGCGGCCCCACGGACAGGCGCAAGCGCGACCGCAAGGCGGGCGCGACCGTCGTCCGCTGGCCTCCGCCTCGCGCGTCGACCGCGCGGGCTCGCGCAACGGCTGAACGAAAGGGCGGCTTTGGCCGCCCCTATTTTTTTCGATGCGTGGCGCCATTCGCCGGCAGTGAGCCATCGCGGCGAATGGCGCCGCGACGATTGACCCGGCGCCGTCGCGGGCGGACAGTCCGTCCGGGGCGCCGGTGTCGCCATGCGCAAATCCATTCTGATCGCGATCCTCGCGCTCGCTTCGGCCGCCGCGGCGTCTGCCGCGTCGCCCTACGGCGATTGGCGCACCGACGCGCCGGGCGTTCATCATCGGGTCACGCCAGGCGACCTGCCTGCGCCCTATGCGACGCGTTCGGCCGGCAACGCGCCCGCCGAAGCGCCGATGCCCAAGGGCTACGCGCCCAGGGCGCCGGCCGGCTTTGCTGTGTCGCTCTACGCATCGGGCCTCGAGGCTCCGCGCGCGATGCGCGTCGCGCCCGACGGCGACCTGTTCGTCGCCGAGACCTCGGCAGGGCGGATCGTGCGGCTGTCGGTCGCGCCCGGCGCGCCAAGCGCGGCCAAGGTCGAGACATGGCGCGCGGGCTTGTCCGGCGTGTTCGGCATGGCGTTCTATCCGCCGGGACCGGACCCGCATTGGCTCTATGTGGCGACGCTGAACCAAGTCCTGCGCTTTGCTTATCGCGACGGCGACGCCGCGCCGGCAGGGCCGGCCCAGGTGATCGTACGGCGGATCGCCGGCACCACCGGCGGCCATTGGACGCGCGACCTCGCATTCTCCAAGGACGGCACGCGGCTCTACGTCTCCATCGGCTCGGCGTCCAACGATGCCGAGGGGCTGGGCACGCCGCCGGCCGGGTTCCTGGCGACCCATGCCACGGGCGCCGCCTGGGGCGCCGAGACGGATCGCGCCGACGTGCTGTCTTTCGCGCCCGATGGGTCCGACAGGCGAGTGTTGGCCACCGGGCTCCGGAATTGTTCGGGCCTCGCCGTCGCCCCGGACGCCGCGCTGTGGTGCGTCGTCAACGAGCGCGACGGGCTGGGCGACGACCTGCCGCCCGATTACGCGACCCGCGTGCGCCCGGGAGCCATTTACGGCTGGCCGTGGTTTTACATGGGCGGACATCCCGATCCGCGCCACCCCGGCCAGCGCTCCGATCTGGCGGCCGCCGTCACGCTCCCCGA
>JAGWKJ010000099.1 GCA_028865375.1 Hyphomicrobiales bacterium
GCGGCCACGGGGACCGGGGCGGGGATCGGCGCCGGCGGCGTGGCCGCGGCGACGCGGGTCGGCGCGGGAGCCGACTTGGCCTCTGGCTTGGGCGCGGGACGCATCACGCGCGCCTCGGCGACCATGAAGGGCTGCGACGGATGCGTCGAGGCGCGGGCGAGATTCGTGCCGAGCAGCGAGGTCATGAACCGGTCGCGCTGCACCGCGCTGCGGCCGCCGAACACAGAGGCCACGAGGAAGCGTCCGTCGCGGTGCATCGAAGTCAGCAGGTTGAAGCCCGACGCGCGGGTGTAGCCGGTCTTGATGCCGTCGACGCCGGCCACGTTGGCCATCACGTGGTTGTGGCCGTAGATTTCCTGGTTCCGGAAGTGGAACTTCTCGGTCGAGAAGAACGCGAAATACTTCGGGAAGTTGCGGTGGATCGCCAAGCCGAGCCGCGCCATGTCCGAGGCGCTCGAGAGCTGCGCGTCGGCCGGCAGGCCGCTGGCGTTGACGAAGTTGGAATGCGTCATGCCCAGCTGGCGCGCCTTCGCGGTCATCATGCGGGCGAAGTTGGATTCGGTGCCGCCCATGGCTTCGGCGAGCGCGACCGCCATGTCGTTGGCCGAGCGCGTGACGATCGCCTCTACGGCGCTGCGCACCGAGATCGTCGATCCGGGCCTCAGGCCGAGCTTGGTCGGCGGCATCGAGGCCGCGTGCGCGGAAATCGGGATGCGGGTGTCGAGCGTCATCTTGCCCGAGGCGAGGCGCTCGAACAGGAGATAGAGCGTCATCACCTTGGTGAGCGAGGCGGGATGGCGGACCTGGTCGGCGCCCTTGGCGCTCAGGACCTTGCCCGTGTTGCCGTCGATGACGATCTCCGCCATTCCGGCGGACGGCCCGTAGACGGCGGCCGACGCGCCCGAAGGCGCGAACGCGGCGAATGCCGCGGTGAGGGCGATGACGCCCGTGGCGAGCCCGACATGGCTCGAAACGCCCCGAACAAGACGCATACGCAGACCCTTGACGCAAAAAGCGACGCGACGCCGTCGTTTCGGCGCCACTGTGCGGGACGTTATGGCGACGCGGTTACGTGGCGGTTAACGGAAACGACAAGTCGCGCGAAAGGTTAAATTGCGACCCGACGACGCCCCCGATGACTCTGGCGCCGGGCCCGAGTCGCGCATACATTCGGCGTCCGTCCCCCCGACGGGGCCGCCGCCGGCGGCCGTCGAAACGAAGAGGTCAGTCCTTGAGGCCGAGCCAGAACGTTCGAGGGACCCGCGCCGCCCGCGAGCCTGCCCGCCGCGGCGGCGACGGCCCCGGCGCGGCGGTGATGGCGCGCACGAAGACCAAGACGCGCAAGCCGAGCATGTTCCGGGTGCTGCTGCTCAACGACGATTACACGCCGCAGGAATTCGTGGTCGACGTCCTGCGCGGGTTCTTCGCCAAGGACCCGGAAGAGGCCTACCGGATCATGCTGCACGTCCATCACAACGGCGTGGGCGAATGCGGCGTCTATACGTACGAGGTCGCCGAGACGAAGGTGACGCAGGTCATGGATCACTCGCGCAAGCACCAGCACCCGCTGCAATGCGTCATGGAGAAGAAATAGCCATGCCGACCATCTCGCAGAACCTCGAACGCACGCTGCACCGGGCGTTGGCGCACGCCACCGAGCGGAGCCAGGAATTCGCCACGCTCGAACACCTGCTGCTCTCGCTGGTCGACGACACCGACGCGCAGGCGGTGCTGCGCGCCTGCGCGGTCGACATCGATGCCATCCGAAAGGCGGCGACCGATTACGTCGACAACGAGCTGCGCTCGCTCGTGGTGACGCCGGCGCGCGAGGCCCGCGCGACGACCGGTTTCCAGCGCGTCGTGCAACGCGCGGTCATCCACGTCACGTCGTCGGGCCGGGAGGAGGTGACCGGCGCCAACGTGCTGGTCGCCATCTTCGCGGAGCGCGAGAGCCACGCCGCCTATTTCCTGCAGGAGCAGGACATGACGCGGTTCGACGCGGTCAACTACATCAGCCACGGCATCGCCAAGCGGCCCGGCATGGGCGACGATTCCAAGGCCCCGCGCGGCGTCGACGAGGACCACGAGCGCCAGGAGGGACAGGAGCGCAAGGACGGGCCCGACCAGGGCCAGAAGAAGAAGGAATCCGCGCTCGACGCCTATTGCGTCAACCTCAACAAGAAGGCGCGCGAGGGCCGCATCGACCCGCTGATCGGCCGCGAGAAGGAGGTGCAGCGCACGATCCAGGTGTTGTGCCGCCGCCAGAAGAACAACCCGCTGCTGGTCGGCGATCCGGGCGTCGGCAAGACGGCGATCGCGGAAGGGCTCGCGCGCAAGATCGTCCACGACGACGTGCCCGAGGTGCTGGCCGGCGCGACCGTGTTCGCGCTCGACATGGGCACGCTGCTGGCCGGCACGCGCTACCGCGGCGATTTCGAGGAGCGGCTGAAGCAGGTCATCAAGGAAGTCGAGAACCACCCCAACGCGGTGCTGTTCATCGACGAAATCCACACCGTGATCGGCGCCGGCGCGACCTCGGGGGGCGCGATGGACGCCTCGAACCTGCTCAAGCCCGCGCTGGCGCAAGGCACGCTGCGCTGCATCGGCTCGACCACCTACAAGGAATACCGCCAGTATTTCGAGAAGGACCGCGCGCTCGTCCGCCGCTTCCAGAAGATCGACGTCAACGAGCCGAGCCCGGAGGACGCCATCGAGATCCTCAAGGGCCTGAAGCCCTATTTCGAGGAGTTCCACAAGCTGCGCTACACGACCGACGCGGTGAAGGCCGCCGTCGAGCTGTCGGCGCGCTACATCCACGACCGCAAGCTGCCCGACAAGGCGATCGACGTCATCGACGAGACGGGCGCCTCGCAGATGCTGGTGGCGGAGGCCAAGCGGAAGAAGACGATCGGCGTCAAGGAGATCGAGGCCACCGTCGCCACCATGGCGCGCATCCCGCCCAAGACCGTGTCGAAGGACGACGCCGAGGTGCTGCAACACCTCGAGACCTCGCTGAAGAGCGTCGTCTACGGGCAGGACAAGGCGCTGGGCGCGCTGTCCTCGGCGATCAAGCTCGCCCGCGCGGGCCTGCGCGACGGCGAGAAGCCGATCGGCTGCTTCCTGTTCTCGGGTCCCACCGGCGTCGGCAAGACCGAGGCCGCCCGCCAGCTCGCCCAGAGCCTCGGCGTCGAATTGAAGCGCTTCGACATGTCCGAATACATGGAGCGCCACGCCGTCTCGCGCCTGATCGGCGCGCCGCCCGGCTACGTCGGCTTCGACCAAGGCGGCCAGCTCACCGACGCCGTCGACCAGCATCCCCATTGCGTGCTGCTGCTCGACGAGATCGAGAAGGCGCATCCCGACCTGTTCAACATCCTCCTCCAAGTGATGGACCACGGCAAGCTGACCGACCACCACGGCAAGCAGGTCGACTTCCGCAACGTGATCCTGATCATGACCACCAACGCCGGCGCGCAAGACCTCGCGCGCGCCGCGATGGGCTTCCACCGCACCCGGCGCGAAGGCGACGACGAAGAGGCGATCAACCGCCTGTTCACGCCCGAGTTCCGCAACCGGCTCGACGCGGTGATCCCGTTCGGCCGCCTGCCGGTCGAGGTGATCGGCAAGGTGGTCGACAAGTTCGTGCTGCAGCTGGAGGCCCAGCTCGCCGACCGCAACGTGTCGCTTTCGCTCACCGACGAGGCGCGCAACTGGCTTGTCGAGCACGGCTACGACGAGGCGATGGGCGCCCGCCCGATGGCGCGCGTGATCCAGCGCGAGATCAAGACGCCGCTGGCCGACGAGGTGCTGTTCGGCCGGCTCAAGAACGGCGGCGCGGTCAAGGTCGTGGTGACGTCGGACGGGCAGGGCGGCAAGAAACTCGGCTTCGTCTATCCCGAAGGCCCCGTGCTGCCGCGCCCCGAACGCGACGTCGTCGAGGCCGGCCGCAAACGCCCGGCCGAAGAGGGCGCGGAGAGGCCGCCGGCAGGGGCGGGTTAAAAAGAACGGCACACACAACTATGACATAAATAATAATAGTTGGAGCACGACATGCGAAACATATCGATATTTGCCGGCATGTCGTTGGCAACGACAATCATTTCCGGTTGTTCTGTCACTGAGCCCGTTGTGGTAATAAGTAAAGGAATTCCAGGAGGAATTATGAGAGGTACAACAACGGCAGATTTTAGCAGTGGATCATTTAACGTATCAAATGGACGATTATCGTGTGGTGGAGATTATAATTCTATGAACCAATCAATTACGTTATCTATCCCGGTTTTGTGCAATGACGGACGAAAGGGAATTGTTACAGTTACGAGAGACACAAGCGGAACGAGCGGTGGGGGGCGATTTATATTAAATGACGGTACTAATGGAGACTTTATATTCGGAGCGTCGGCTGGAAAGTTATGATTTGACACCAAATTAATACATGTTTTAACATTTATATTATTAGTAGCTGTTTGTTTAAAAATGAGTTCTATTTGATGGCCACCGCGATCCTCCTGGCCATCGCGGCGAGGCCGGCGGGGTCGGCCATTTCGGCGGCGTGGGGCTTGAGCGCTTGGCCTTCGTGGCGCGGCAGCACGTGGAAATGCAAGTGATAGACGCTCTGGCCCGCGGCCGGCTCGTTGTATTGCTCGATCAGCAGGCCCTGCGCGCCCGTCGCCGCCTTCACCGCGCGCGCGACCTTGGTCAGCGCCGGCGCCATCGCGGCGACGGTCGAGGCTTGCGCGTCAAGCAGGTTGCGCGAGGCCGCCTTGGGGATGACCAGCGCATGGCCTTCGACGCGGGGCATGACGTCCATGAAGGCGAGCGCGGCTTCGTCCTCGTAGATGCGGTGGCACGGGATTTCGCCGCGCAGGATCCGGGCGAATATGTTGGCGGGGTCGTAGGCTGACATGGCGCGCTCCGGTTCGGCGCGCCGAAATGAGGACGCCGCCGCGTCGCCGTCAACCGCGCTTGAAGGGCGTCGCCTCTTCGTAGGCCTCGATCCCGGCTTCCACCGCCGGGCGCTCCTCGGCGAGGTAGGCGGCCACCGCGCGGGCGAGCCTCGGATCGGCGAATTCGTGCGCCGAGCGGGTGGCGACCGGCCGATAGCCGCGCGCGAGCTTGTGCTCTCCCTGCGCGCCCGCCTCGACGCGCTTGAGGCCGCGCTCCAGCGCGAACTCGATCGCCTGGTGATAGCAAAGCTCGAAATGCAGGAACGGCACGTGCTCGACCGCGCCCCAGTTGCGCCCGTAGAGCGCGTCGTCGCCCACTAGGTTGAGCGCGCCGGCGATGGGGCGTCCGTCGCGTTCGGCCATCACGAGCAGGACGCGGTCGGCCATGGCGGCGCCGAGTTCGGAGAAGAAGTCGCGCGTCAGGTATGGCCGTCCCCATTTGCGCGAGCCGGTCTCCATGTAGAACTCGAAGAACGCGTCCCAATGGGCTTCGCGCAGGTCGGCGCCGGTCAGCCGGCGCACGACGATCCCCTCCGCCATCGCCGCGGCGCGTTCCTTGCGGATCGCCTTGCGCTTGCGCGAGGCGAGCGCGGCGAGGAAGCCCTCGAAGTCGCGATAGCCCTCGTCGAAGAAATGGAACTGCTCGCCGGTCCTGGCCAGGAAGCCGGCGGCATCGAGCGCCTCGGCGTCGTGGGCGTCGCCGAACGTGACGTGGATCGAGGACGCGCCGAGGCGGCCGCGCAGCGCCCGCAGGCCCTCGATCAGCTTGGCGCGGACGACGGCGCCTGCCGGCCCGGTCGCTGCGGTCAGCAGGCGCGGGCCGCCCACCGGCGTGAACGGCGCCGCGACCTGGAGCTTGGGATAATAGCGCCCGCCGGCGCGCGCATAGGCGTCGGCGAAAGCGTGGTCGAACACGTATTCGCCGAACGAATGCGCCTTGACGTAGGTCGGCGCCGCTCCCACGAGCGCGCCCGCCGCGTCCTCGACCAGCACGTGCGCGGGCGTCCAGCCGCTCTTGCCGCCGACGCTGCGCGAGACCTCCAACGCGCGCAGGAACCCGTGCGCCACGAAGGGATTGTAGCGCTCCGACGCCGGATCGCCGTCGGGCGCCGCGCCCGCCCGCGGATTGGCGAGCGCATCCCATGCGGCGGCCGGCACGTCGGAGATGGCGCCGACGACACGGATTTTCAGGCCGGTCGGCGCCGCGTTCACGGCCTCCCGGCGCCTTCGAACACGATCTGGTCGGCGAAGCGCAGGGCGCGCGCGCGCAGTTCGGGCGTGCGCACGGTCCAGGCCATCACGGGCAGGCCGAGCGCGTCGCGGCAGAGCTGCGGCGCGGCGGCGGGCAGGTGGTTGACGTTGAAGGACACGAAATCGGGCCGCGTCCGCGTGAAATGCGAGAACGCCGCGAGGCCGGCGCGGGTCTCCGCCGACAGGCCGGCCCAATGGGGGTCGTCGTAATTGGCTTCCGCCACGATTCCCAGCGGCCGGCCTCCGGCGCCGCGCTCGCGCAGGAAGGCGATGGGGTCGGGATCGAAGCTCTTGAAGGCGAGCGGGCCGCGATATGCCTCGGCGACCGCGAGCGCGCGCTTCGTCAGCCGAAAGTCGCCGGTGAATTCGCTCTTGATCTCGCAGACGAGCGGGGTCCGGCCGTCGATCAGCGCAAGCAGGTCGCGCAAGGTCGGCGGCCCTTCGGCCGGCGCGGCCCTGAAGCGCGCCGCCGTCATGGCGGAAGCGGGCAGGGCGTCGAGGCGGCCCGTCGCGCCCGTCAAGCGGTCGAGCGTGAAGTCGTGAAACACGATGGCTTCGCCGTCGGCCGAGAGCTGGATGTCGCATTCGATCGCGAAGCCCGCCGCGATCGCCGCCGCCGCCGCAGACAGCGAATTCTCGACCGCGCCGGTCGCCGGACCATGCAGGCCGCGATGGGCGATCGGCCGCTCGACCAGCCAGCCGAACGCGCTCATGCGGCGACCTCGAACGTCGCCTCGATCTCGACGCAGGCGCCCAGCGGCAATTCGGCCACGCCCACCGCCGCGCGCGCGTGCCGCCCCGCCTCGCCCAAGGCGGCCACGATCAGGTCCGACGCGCCATTGACGACGCCGGGCACGCCGACGAAGCCGGGCGCCGCGGCGACGAAGCCGCCGACGCGCAGGCAGCGCTTGAGCCGGCGTAGGTCGCCCAGCGCCAACTGCGCTTGGCCGAGGACGTTGAGCGCGCATAGCCGCGCGGCGGCTTGCGCCGCCTCCGGCGTCACGTCGGCGCCGACCTTGCCGCGATGGGCGGCGCCCAAGGCGCCATCGGCGCCGAACGGCAGTTGGCCCGACACGAACAGCAACGCGCCCGACAGCGTCGCCCCGACGTAATTGGCCACCGGCGCGGCGGGCTCGGGGACCGCGAGGCCCAGCGCGGCGAGACGGGCGACGATGTCGGAGGCTTGATTGGGCATGGGCGACCTGCGTTGGCGAAGGCGAGTTTCGGCGAAGGATAGGGCGTGCGCAAGGCCAAGCGGCGGGCCGTCGGAGGACGATCGGCGCCTGATCGGCGAATCGGTCGATAACCCGGACACGACCTGTCAAAATCGTGACATTTTCGCAACTTAAGGCAAAATTCGGGCAAGCTTGGCTCGCAAATTGTCGATTGTCGTTGGACGTCGGTCGAAAACTACGCCAATTCCTTTACCAAACGTTAATCGCGTCGACGGCGTCGGCGGAGCGTAACGATGGAGTGGCTGATGTCGATGTTGAAAGCTTTGGCGCTGGGTTCCGTTGCGGCCTTCGCCGTCATCGGCGCCGCGCAGGCGTCGGACCTTCTTCCCACGAAGAAGTCGGCGCCCGCCCAATACGTCAAGATCTGCACGATCGACGGCATGACCGGCTTCACGCTGCCGGGTTCGGACACCTGCCTGAAGATTTCTGGCCATGTTCACGTCGAACTCGGCCCGGTGGGCTACGGAACCGAATACAAGCAGATCGTGAGCGGTGGCGATCCGAGTTTCACCGCGAACCCGGCCAACACGCGCAACAGCTTCGGCTGGTTCACCCGCGCGCGCATCCAGTTCGACGCCCGCTCGGCGACCGCTTACGGCACGCTGCGCTCGTTCGCGTCGCTCGACTTCAAGCACACCAGCGACAACGCCATTGCCGGCGCGAACGGTGACGGCACCGGCATCGACAA
>JAGWKJ010000423.1 GCA_028865375.1 Hyphomicrobiales bacterium
CCGCGCGCCTGGAGACGGCGATCGCGGAGGTGCGCCGCTCGATCGACCGGCTGATCGAGGAAAGCGACCACGCGGGACCCGGCGAGCACCGCGACGTGCTGGAGGCGTTCCGGCTGGTCGCCAACGACCGCGGCTGGCTGCGCCGCCTGCGCGAGGCGGTGGCCGGCGGCCTCACCGCCGAGGCGGCCGTCGAGCGCGTGCAGAACGACGCGCGCGCGCGCCTGCTGCGCCAGACCGACCCCTACCTGCGCGAGCGCCTGCACGACCTCGAGGACCTCGCCACCCGCGTCATGTTGCAGCTCGCCGGCCGCTCCGCCGCGCGCGCCAGCGCCGACCTGCCCGACAACGCCGTCCTCGTGGCGCGCTCGATGGGGCCGGCCGCGATCCTCGACTACGACCGCGCGCGCCTGCGCGGCCTGGCGCTCGAAGACGGCGGCATGACCAGCCACGTCGCCATCGTGGCGCGCGCGCTCGGCATCCCGGTGGTGGGCGACGTCGCCAACGTGGTCGCGCTCGCCGAGGACGGCGACGCGATCATCGTGGACGGCGGCGGCGGCGAGGTGTTCCTGCGCCCGCCGCCCGACATCGAGGCGGCCTATGGCGAAAAGGCGCGGCTGCGCGCCCGCCGGCTCGAGCAATATCGCGGCCTGCGCGACGTGGCGCCGGTCACGCGCGACGGCGTCGAGGTGACGCTGCACATGAACGCGGGCCTCGTGGTCGACATGGCCCATCTCGAGGAGAGCGGCGCGGCCTCGGTCGGGCTGTTCCGCACCGAGCTGCAATTCATGCTGGCGCAGCGCTTCCCGCGCGTGGAGGCGCAGCGCGCGCTCTATTCCTCGGCGCTGGCGGCCGCCGGCGGCCGCGCCGTGACGTTCCGCACGCTCGACATCGGCGGCGACAAGGTGCTGCCCTACATGCCGCGCGTGGAGGAGGCCAATCCCGCGCTGGGCTGGCGGGCGATCCGCATGGGGCTCGACCGCCCCGCCCTGCTGCGCTCCCAAGTGCGCGCGATGTTCCAGGCCTCCGACGGGCGGCCGCTGCGCGTGATGTTCCCGATGGTGGCGACCGTCGCCGAGTTCGACGCCGCGCGCGCGCTCGCCGAGCGGGAGATGGCGCTGCTCGGCCGCTTCGGGCGCCCGGCGCCGCCGGTCGCCTACGGCGCGATGGTCGAGATCCCCGCCCTGCTGGCCGAGCTCGACGAGCTGCTGGAGCGCGCCGACTTCCTGTCGGTGGGTTCCAACGACCTCGTGCAATACCTGTTCGCCGCCGACCGCGACAACAAGCGCGTCGGCCGCCGCTACGACGCGCTGTCGCGGCCCGCGCTGCGCGCCCTGCGCGAGATCGCGCGCGCCGGCGCGCGCGCCGGCAAGCCGGTGACGCTGTGCGGCGAGATGGGCGGGCGCCCGCTGGAGGCGATGGCGCTCGCCGCCGTCGGCTACCGCAATCTCTCGATGGCGCCGGCCTCCATCGGGCCGGTCAAGGCCATGCTGCTGTCGCTCGACCTCGCCGCGGCGGCGGCGCTCGCCGCAGAACTGCTCGACGGACCGGGCGGCCCGCACGACCTGCGCGCGCCGCTCGGAGCCTTCGCCGCGGACGCCGGCGTCGCCGTCTGACCCCATGCGGACCGACGACAGGCTCGACCTGATCCTG
>JAGWKJ010000100.1 GCA_028865375.1 Hyphomicrobiales bacterium
GCGGACTGCGTCTTGGGCTGCGGCACGTAGCGCGCCGCGGTCGCCTTGGTCGCTTGGGTCGCGGTGCGATAGCCCTTGGGCGGATCGGTCAGGTAATCGCGCGGCGGCTCGACGCCGGCGACCACGTTGGCGCCGCCCATGTCGTTCTTGCCCTTCAGCTTGCTGAAGGGAACCCAATCGCACCAATGGCCTTGGCAGATGCCGTTGGGCTGGCCGGAGGTCGGCATGGCTCGCCCTTGGGCGAGCTGGTCGGGCCGCAGCGGCTTGTCGAGGTTGCGGTTGCGGATGTAGAGCGGCACCGCGGCTTTCGCCTGCGCGCGACGCTGCTTGACGACCTCGGGATCGACCGGCCAGTTCGCGCCGAGCGCGGCCTTTGGCATCGGCGGCGGCAGCGCGGTCGTTTTGGGCAGCACGAGTGGGGGATGCGCGCCGTATTTGATGATCGGCTGCAGGTCCGTCGGCTGCGAGCCGAACATGCTGGCGACCGAATCCCAGACCGGCGCCTGCCCATCGTCGAAGGCCATCGCGGGCGAGGCGAACGCCAGCCCGAAACCGGCGGCGGCGAAAAACAGGATCGGGCGCATCGTCAGGGCTCCTTTGCGACCAAGGCGTCCGGTTCCTTGGCGCGGCAAAGCGGCGGATTCGGGGCCGCGGCCGGACGAACCGTCACGCCGGCCGGCGGGCGACGACCCCTTCATAGAGCAACAGGGCCACCCCGACAACGATGGCGGCGTCGGCGAGATTGAACACGTACCAGTGCCACCCGCCGACGTGGAAATCCGCCCAGTCGGCGACCGCGCCGAACGCGAGCCGGTCGTAGCCGTTGCCGAGCGCGCCGCCGATCAGCAGGCCCAAAGCCAGCGCGGAGACCCGCGAGCGCGTCCGCCACAGCCAAGCCGCCATCGCCAATGCGGCCGCCAGCGTCACGCCGAACAGCGCCCAACGGCCGAAGGCCGTCGTCGCGCGCAGCAGGCTGTAGGAAATGCCGGTGTTCCAGAGCAGCGTCAGGTTGAAATAGGGACCGAGCGCCTGCACTTCATGGGGCGCGAAATGCAACCGGTCGAGCAGCGCCCATTTCGACGCGCGGTCGAGCGAAAACACGATCGCCGCGAGCAGGAACCCGAAGCGCCTCACGCGGGCCCCCCCCGGCTTCCATTCGCGCAGCGCCGCGGCGTCGCGCGGCGACACGTCGGGGTAGCCGGGAACGCTCCCGACGTCGGGCGAGATGCGCCACGACCGCGCGCACTTGCGCCCTTCCGCCAGCAGCACCTCGACGGCGACGCCCGCCGCGTCGGGCAGGCGGAACGCGTCCGCGGGTCCCTCTCCGGCGACGACGCGAATCGCGCTCGTGATGCAGACTTCGGCGAAGTCGACGCCTTCGAGCGCCGCGCGCAGCCCTTCGTCGGCGACGTGGACGACGGGCGCCGCTTCGAGCGAGGACCCGATGCGCTTGGCCGCGCGCGCGACTTCCAGCGCGCCGGTGACGACGGCGCGCACGCGCCGCACCTTGTCCCATTTCGCGGCCAGCGCGTCGTCGCGCCAGGCGGGCGGGATGGCGTCGAAGTCCTCGAGATGGACGCATTGCGCGTCCGGATAACGCGACAGCCAGGCTTCGTCCGCCGTGAAGGACAGGATCGGCGCCAGCCACAGGGTGACGGCGCGGAACGTGCGCTCGACCGTCTCCAGCGCGCCCAGCCGCTTGGCGCTCGACGGCGGATCGCAATAGAGCGCGTCCTTCCGCACGTCGAAATAGAACGCGGACAGGTCGACCGACATGAAATGCGACAACCGCGCCACCACGCGTTTGTAGTCGTAGGCGCGATAGGCCGCGCGGATCTCCACGTCGAGCTCGACGAGCTTGTGCAGCATCACGCGGTCGAGCTCCGCCATGTCCCGAGGGGCGATCGCCTCGGCGCGCTCGTAATGGGCGAGCGTGCCCAGCATCCAGCGCAAGGTGTTCCTGGTCTTGCGGTAGGATTCGACCACCGTCTTCAGCGTTTCGGGGCCGATGCGCAGGTCGTCGGCATAGTCCGACGCGCAGACCCACAGGCGCAGGATGTCGGCGCCGAAGTCCTTGATGATCGACTGCGGCGCGACGACGTTGCCGAGCGACTTCGACATCTTGCGCCCCTTCTCGTCGAGCACGAAGCCGTGCGTGAGCACGCTGTCGTAGGGCGCGCGGCCGCGCGTGCCGCAGCTCTCGAGAAGCGAGGAATGGAACCAGCCGCGATGCTGGTCCGAGCCCTCGAGATACATCACCTCGTCGGGGCCGCCGTCGGCCTTGCGACGGATGCCCGCCAGCGTGGCGAAATGTCGGGCGTCTTCGAGCACGAAGGCGTGCGTCGACCCGCTGTCGAACCAGACGTCGAGCACGTCGCGCACCATCGTCCATTGCGCCGCGTCGGCACGGGATCCGAGGAACCGCTCCTTGGCGCCGGGCGCGAACCAGGCGTCGGCGCCTTCGGCCTCGAAGGCTTCCGCGATCCGCGCGTCGACGGCGTCGTCGCGCAGGATCGTCCCGTCGGCCTTGACGAACACCGCGATCGGCACGCCCCAGGCGCGCTGGCGCGACACCACCCAATCGGGCCGGTTGGCGATCATGCCGGTGATGCGGTTTTCGCCCGCCGCGGGCACCCATTGCGTCGCCTTGATGGCGTCGAGCGCGAGGCCGCGCAGGGTGGGCAGGTTGGCGCGCGAACCCTCACCATCCGAATCCGCGCGCGCACCCTCTCCCTCCGGGAGAGGGTCGGCCCGCAGGGCCTGGGTGAGGGATGCAGACCCGGCGACACTCCCCTCACCCGGCCGCTCCGCGGCCGCGCTCTCCCGCGCGGAGAGGCCCGACGCGCCCCCCGGCTCGAACTCCTTGTCCATCGCGATGAACCATTGCGGCGTGTTGATGTAGATCAGCGGCTTCTTCGAGCGCCAGGAATGGGGATATTGGTGCTTGAGCTTTCCGCGCGCCACCAGCGCGCCGGCCTCGACCAGCGCCGCGATGACGGCCTCGTTGGCGTCGCCCTTGTCGCCCTTGTCGGTGATGACGCGCGCGCCTTCGAAGCCCGGCGCCTCGGCCGTGTACGTGCCGTTCTCGTCGACCGTGAACGGGATGCGCGTGTCGATGCCGCGCTGGGCGAGCTGGCGCGCATTGGCGGTCCAGACGTCGAAATCCTCGCGGCCGTGGCCGGGTGCCGTGTGGACGAAGCCGGTGCCGGCGTCGTCGGTGACGTGATCGCCGGGAAGCAGAGGGACGTCGAAGTCGTAGCCCGGCAGCTTGCCGCGGAAGGGATGCTCGAAGCGGACGACTTTCAACTGCGCGAAGGGAACGTCGCGAACGCGCTGGAAAGACTTTACGCGCGACGCGGCGAAGAACTCTTCGGCCAGCTTGTCGGCCACGATGTAATGGTCGTCGGTCTTGGCCCAATTGCCGTCCGCCGCTTCCGCCACGCGATAAAGCCCGTACGCGACTTTCGGCGAATAGGCGACGGCGCGATTGCCCGGAATCGTCCATGGCGTCGTCGTCCAGATGACGACCCTCGCGGAGAGGATGTCGCCCATGCCTTCGTCGGACAGGCCGGCCCGGCCGAAATCGATTCCGCCCTTGAACTTGAACGCCACCCAGACCGCGTCGCTCGTGTAATCCTCGTATTCGACCTCCGCCTCCGCGAGCGCGGTCTTTTCGACCACGCTCCACATCACGGGCTTGGAGCCGCGGTAGAGCAGTCCGTTGCGCGCGAATTTCATCAGCTCGCGCGCGATCCGCGCCTCGGCGGCGAAGGCCATCGTCGAATAGGGGTGCGCCCAGTCGCCCACCACGCCCAGCCGCTTGAACTCCTCGCGCTGCACGTCGAGCCAATGGGCCGCATAGGCGCGGCATTCCTTGCGGAACGCGATCATCGCGGCGGCGTCGGAGAAATCCGGCTTGGTCTTGCCCTTCCGGCGGTAGTTTTCTTCCTCGATCTTCCACTCGATGGGCAGGCCGTGGCAGTCCCAGCCCGGCACGTAATTGGAATCCTTGCCCAGCATCTGCCAGCCGCGCGTGACCACGTCCTTCAGGATCTTGTTGAGCGCATGGCCGATGTGGATGGCGCCGTTGGCGTAGGGAGGCCCGTCGTGCAGCACGAACTTGTCGCGGCCCTTCGAGCGCTCGCGCAGGCGCTCGTAGAGGCCGAGCTCCGCCCAGCGCGCCAGCATCTCCGGCTCGCGCTGCGGCAGGCCCGCGCGCATCGGGAAATCGGTCTTCGGCAGGAAGAGCGTGGAGGAATAGTCGGTGTCGGCCGCGTCTGTCATGTCGCCTTCGTTCCTTGGCGGCTCCCCATAGACCGGGGCGGACGAAACGGGAAATGGGGGCACGTCGGACCGGCGCCGCCCACCCGGAAAACGATTGCATTGATATGCCCGGATGCTAGCTTCCGCACGCGCGGGGACGACAAGAACAAGATCCCCGCCAATGGGCCAACTGGGGCCGCGGGGGAACGACCATGGATCAGGTGGACATCCGAAGGCTTTCGGATCAGGCGACGGCCGTCTTGTTGAACAAGAACGGCACGCAATCGAGCACCAGCGGCGGCTGGATGATGATCTCGACCATCCTCATCGAGGCGTGGGATCTGTACGCCATCGCGTTCGTGTTGCTCTTCATCAGCGACGCGTTCCATCCGAGCGCTTGGGAAACCGGCCTCATCGGCGCCGCCGTGCAGGCCGGC
This sequence comes from Hyphomicrobiales bacterium, assembly GCA_028865375.1. Classification (GTDB taxonomy): domain Bacteria; phylum Pseudomonadota; class Alphaproteobacteria; order Rhizobiales; family Beijerinckiaceae; genus JAGWKJ01. The sequence continues at coordinate 4,701 of JAGWKJ010000100.1, forward strand.
GCGGTCGCCGGCGCGTTCCTCGGCGGCTACATCGCCGACAAGCTCGGCCGCAAGAAGGTGTTCATCGGCACCATGGTGCTGTTCATAATCCTGGCGCTCGCGCAGGGCTTCGTGCAGAACGTCGCGCAGCTGATCATCGTGCGGTTCCTGCTGGGAATCCCGCTCGGCAGCGACATCGCCAACGGCTACGCCTACATCATGGAATCGATGTCCAAGGGACAGCGCGAGATCATGGGCAGCCGCTGGCAGTTCATGTTCGGGCTCGGCGAGGTGATTTCGCTGGTCGTCATCGTCATTCTCTACCTGACGGGCATGAACCACGACCTGCTGTGGCGCCTGGCGCTGTCGCTCGGCGCGCTGCCGGCGGTGTTCCTGCTGATCGGCCGGATGAACCTCCCCGAGACGCCGCTGTCGCTGCTGCAACGCGGCAAGTTCGTCGAGGCCAAGGCAGTGTCGCAGAAGCTGTTCGGCGATTCGCTCGACATGCTGCCCAACCAGGACGTCAAGATCGAGCCGCCGAAGGTGTCCGACTTCCTGACGGTCATCTGGGCCGACCCGATCAAGCGCCGCACCGCCATCTTCGGCTGGGTGTCGAACGTCCTCCAAGGGCTCGAATTCGCCGCTTGGGGCTTCTACATCCCGGTCATCTTCGCGGTGGCGGGCATCGGCGATCCGCAGCACAACATGGTCGGCAACTACTTGGCGACCGCGCTGGTGTTCTGCCTCGCCACCGTGTCGGGCTACATCGCGCCCCTGATGCTGCCCAAGATCGGCCACCGCGGCGTATCGATGGCGGGCTTCGGCATGGCGTTCATCGCGCTCATCATCGGCGGTTACGCGATCAGCAACCAGTACCACTATCTGCTGATCGCGGCGGCCGCCCTGCTGATGTGGGGCCATTATTGGGACGCATCGAACGGCATGACGCTGAGCTCGATGATCGCCCCGCCCCGCTTCAAGGGCACGGCGTCGGGCTTCGCCTACATGTTCGTGAAGGCGGCGGTGTTCCTCGGGATCTTCGTGTTCCCGAAGGTCAGCGCGGCGCTGGGCCCGGCCAACACGACCTATGCCGTCTCGATCATATCGCTGCTCGGCGTGCTGTCGGCCTATTTCATCCTGCCGGAGATGTACGGCTACGTGGAGACCGAGGCCGGCGGAGAAGCCGCCGGAATGGCCGCCGCGGAATGACGCGACGGCGGGGCGGCGGCCGCATCGTCGCCGCCCCGTCGATTCAGGCGTCGGCGCGCGCCAAGACGGCCCGCGCCGACGCCTCGTCGCGTTTCATCTGCGCCACCAGCGAAGTTTCGTCGGGGAATTTCTCCTCGCCGCGCAGGCGTTCGACGAACGCCACCTCGATCATGCGGCCGTAGAGGTCGCCGTCGAAGTCGAACACGAACGTTTCGAGCCAAGGCTCGCCGCCGCCGAAAGTCGGCCGGCGGCCGAAGCTGGCGACGCCGCCGTAGGTCTGCGCCCCGACGGCGACGCGCACGGCATAGACACCGTGCCTCAGACGGAAGGTCTCGGGGGGCACCACATTGGCGGTCGGAAAGCCCAACCTGCGGCCGAGCCTCTGGCCGGCCGTCACGATTCCCCGCGCCGCGAACGGCCGGCCGAGCCAGCGCGCGGCCAGCGCGACGTCGCCGGCTTCCAGCGCGTGGCGCACGGCGCTGGAGGAGGCGCCTTCGGGCAGGTCGTCGAGGGACGCCTTGGCGAGCACCTCCACCGAAAAGCCGAGCCGTGCGCCCGCCGCCTTCAGATGCGCGGCGTCGCCCGTTCGCCCTCGCCCGTAGTGGAAATCGGCGCCGACCACGACGCCCGAAAGGCCCAGACGCCCTACCAGCACCTCGCGCTCGAAGGAATCGGCGTCGAGCGCCGCCAGAGCTGCGTCGAAGGTCAGCACGATCGCGCCATCGAGGCCGGCCGCCGCAAGCGCGTCGAGCTTCTGATCGGGGTCGGTGAGGCGGAAGACGCGGGCGCGTCCGGCGAAGTGGTCGGCGGGATGCGGCTCGAAGGTCAGCGCGACCGCCGGCCGCCCGGCCGCGTGCGCCAGCGCGACCGCGCGCGCGATCACGGCGCGATGGCCCGGATGTACGCCGTCGAAATTGCCGATGGCGGCGTACGCGCCTTCAAGGCCGGACGGCGGAACGAGCGGGTCGCTGACGACGAGGAAAGACAAATCGGCCCAGGTTCTGTAAGAGAGAATCGTGGCGTATCGGCTGCGCTTGGTTCGCTAAAGTTTTAACGGTGCATTCCACCGCGGTTCAACCCGCAGGCGTTACATGGTGACATTCGCGGCGTCATTTCCGGACGCCGAACCCATTTTGGAGCGCCTTCATGGCGATCGGCAAGGACACCAAGGTTCTCGTGGTCGACGACTTCCGCACCATGATCCGCATCCTGCGTGGATTGTTGGAGGAGGCCGGCATCACGTCCGTCGACGAAGCCGCCGACGGCGCCGAGGCGCTGGAGAAGCTTCGCCGGGAGCGATACGACCTCGTGATCTCCGATTGGAACATGGGCGTCAACGGCGGCCTCGAGCTGCTGCAGGCGATCCAGGCCGACCCGCGGCTCGCCAAGACCCCGTTCCTGATGATGACCGCGGAATCGCGCACGTCGCTGGTGGTGACCGCGCGCGAGGCCGGCGTCATCAATTACATCGTCAAGCCGTTCTCGTCGCTGGCGCTGCGCCGCAAGATCGAACAGGCGCTGGCGGCCTGAGGTCACCAGACCAGCCGGGCGATCGCCAGCTTGGGCGCGACGCCGGCCGCCGCCAGCCGCGCCGCGGCGCCCGGGCCGATCTCGCCGTCCACCGTCAGTTCGTCGCGATGGAGGCCCCCCGCCACCAACAGCGCGTCAAACCCCTGCCTGGCCGCGCCCGCCATGTCCGTGTGCAGTCCGTCACCGACCGCCAGAATCCGGGAGCGCGCGACCGTGCCTCGCCGAGCCCGCTCGGCTTCGGCGACGGCGAGCTCATAGATCGGCGCGTGCGGCTTGCCCGCGAGCAGGGTCCGGCCGCCCAGTTTTTCGTATTCGGCCGCCAGCGCGCCCGCGCAGGGAATGAGCCGCTCCCCGCGATGCACCCAGAGGTCCGGGTTGGCGCAAATCATCTGCAGGTCGCGCGCCCGCATTTGGGCGAGCCTGCCGGCGTAGTCGCCGACCGTCTCGACCTCGTCCTCGTCGAGGCCGGTGCAGACGACGAAATCGGCTTGGGCCAACGGGGCCAGCGTCGGCGCGGTGGCGGGATCGGCGCGCCGCGCCGCCTCGAACAGGACGCGGTCGCGCGCGGGGCCTAGGTGGAGCGCTCGTCCGCCGCCTTGGGCTGCGATCAACGCCAGCGTGGCGTCGCCCGAGGTCGCGATGCAATCGTGGCAATCCG
>JAGWKJ010000424.1 GCA_028865375.1 Hyphomicrobiales bacterium
TCGATGGAATACCGCTCGTTCGACGAAGTGGAATTGCCGAACCTCACCGTCACCGAAGCGGCGCCGTCGCATCGCCTCGATTTCCTGCGGTTTTCGTCGGACCAAGTGGCGCGTTTCGACGCACGCCAGGTCGAGATCCTGCGCGCGCATTCGCCGGGCCGCACCATCCTGCACAATTACATGGGCAACTTCCACGACTTCGACCACTTCAAGGTCGGCGCCAATCTCGACGTGGCGGGCTGGGACAGCTACCCGCTGGGCCATCTCGACCGCGACGGCGAAGACGAGGACACGAAGGCGCGCTACCGGCGGATCGGCGACCCTGACGCGCAGGCCTTCCACCACGACCTTTACCGCGCCGTCGGCCGCGGCCGCACGTGGGTGATGGAGCAGCAGCCCGGCGCCGTGAACTGGGCGCCCTACAATCCCGGGCCGGCATCGGGCGCGCTCCGGCTCTGGGCCTACGAGGCCTTCGCGGCGGGCGCCGAGGTCGTGAGCTATTTCCGCTGGCGCCAGGCACCGTTTGCGCAGGAACAGATGCACGAAGGCCTGCTGCTGCCCGACGCCAGCCCCAACCACGGCCTGCGCGTCGTCACCGAGGTTTCGCGCGAACTCGAACGCTTGGGCGCCACGCCGGGCGCGCCGCGCGCCGACGTCGCGCTGGTGTTCGACTACGAGAGCGTCTGGGCTTGGCGCGTGCAGCCGCAGGGCGCCGACTTCTCGCACGCCAAGATCGTCATGGCCTTCTATCGCGCGCTGCGGCGGCGCGGGATAGCGCTCGACGTCGTGCCCCCCACCTCGGAAGCGGTCGCCGGCCGCAAGCTCGTGCTGGCGCCGGCCCTGTTCGCTTGGCCGCCGGGGTTCGCAGGGGCGCTCGCGGCGTCGCCGGCGACGGTCTTGATCGGGCCGCGCAGCGGCTCGAAGACCGTAGACTTCCAAATCCCGCCGAACCTGCCGCCGGGCGCGCTCGGTCCCGCGCTCGACCTGCGCGTGAAGACGGTCGAGAGCCTGCCGCCCGGCGAGCGCGTCCCCGTCGCCGGCGGCGGCGCGTTCGAAGGCTGGCGCGAGTTCGTCGAAGCGGGCGCCGGCGCCGACGTCCTCGACGTCTGCCAAGACGGCGCGCCGGCCTTCGTGCGGCGCGGACGCCTGCACTATCTCGCCGGCCGGCCGGACGCGGACTTGTTGACGCGGGTTGTCGACGCATTGTTGGCGCAGGCCGGCGTCGCAGGCCTCGACCTGCCGCGCGACCTGCGCATCCGCGACCGCGGCGACTTGCGCTACGTCTTCAATTTCGGGCCCGACGCGATCGACGCGCGCGACGTGCTCACGGGCTTCGACATGAAAATGGGCGGGACCGAGGTCCCGCCCAAAGGGGTCTCCATCGGCGCCGCGAGGACGCCGCGGCGCGCGGGCTGAGCCGCGCGCCGTCCCGGATCACTCGCCGGCGGCCGGCGCCGCTTCGGCGTCGCGCTTTTCGAGGTCTTCGCCGGTCTGCTGGTCGACGACGCGCATCGACAGCCGCACCTTGCCGCGGTCGTCGAAGCCCATCAGCTTCACTTTGACCTTGTCGCCCTCCTTGACGACATCGGTCGTCTTGGCGACGCGGGTCTTGGAGAGCTGCGAGATGTGGACGAGGCCGTCCTTGGCG
>JAGWKJ010000425.1 GCA_028865375.1 Hyphomicrobiales bacterium
GATCGCGGCGGGCGCGCCGATGGCCGCCACGCTCGGCGGCGCGCTGCTCAGGCTCGACGCGCGCGGGCGTCTGACGGTTTCCCTCGCGCCGCCGCGCAAGGCTTGACGCCGCCGCCGGCGTCGCGTTGGCTAGCCCGTGAGGGGACAATTCGATGAAGCGGGCCACCGACATCCTGCGCGCCGGCAACTGGTCGGGGCGGCCGGCCGACGCGCTCGTGCTCGACGCCGACGCGCGCGCGCGCCGCCGCGGCACGGCGACGACGACGGCGGGCGAGACGGTGCTGGTCGATCTCGCGGCGCCCTCGCGGCTGCGCGGCGGCGACGCGCTGAAGCTCGAAGACGGGCGGCTGGTGGAGGTGGTCGCGGCGCCCGAACCGCTGGCGGAGATCCGCGCCGCCGAGCCGCGCGGCTTGACGCGGCTCGCTTGGCACCTCGGCAATCGGCACGCGCCGGCCGAGATCGGCGCCTCCCGCATCCGCATCCGCCGCGACGCCGTCCTCGAGGAGATGGCGCGGGCGCTGGGCGCGCGGACCGCCCACATAGAGGCGCCGTTCGAGCCTGAAGGCGGCGCCTATGACGCGCACGGACGGGCGCCGCACGAGGAAGCCGAGCACGGCCACGATCATCGTCACGACCACGGCCATGACCACGATCACGGGCATCACGGCCATGGCCACGGGCACGACCGCGAACCCTGACGCCGAGGCGCTGGCGCGCCCGCGGCGCGCCGTCTATCAAGGCGCATGACCGCCCGCCCGCGCATCGAGGACGCGCTCGAAATCCTCGACCGCCTCGTGTCGTTCGACACCACCAGCGACCGCTCGAACCTCGAGCTGATCGCGTGGGTCGAAGCGCGGCTGAAGGCGCACGGCGTCGCCTGCGCCAAGTCGTTCGACGCCGCGGGGAACAAGGCGGCGATCTTCGCGACGTTCGGGCCCGACGTGGACGGCGGCGTGGTGCTCTCGGGCCACGTCGACACGGTGCCCGTCGCGGGCCAGCCTTGGACGTCCGATCCCTTCAAGCTGCGCGAGGCGGGCGGCCGCCTGCACGCGCGCGGCGCCACCGACATGAAGGGCTTCGACGCGCTCGCGCTCGCCGCCGCGCCGGCCTTCCTCGGCGCCAAGCTGGCGCGCCCGGTGCATCTCCTCCTCAGCTACGACGAGGAGATCAACTGCCTCGGCCCGGTCGACCTGATCCGCCGCTTCGGCGTCGACTTGCCGAAGCCCGCCTTCGCGATCGTCGGCGAGCCGACCTCGATGCGGGTAGCCGACGCGCAGAAGTCGATCTCGACCTACGTCACGCGCGCCACCGGCGTCGAGGCGCATTCGGCGCGGCCCTCGATGGGCGCCAACGCGGTGTCGGCCGCCGTCATGCTGGCCGCCGCGCTCGACGAGATCGGCGACGACTTCGCCGCGCTCGGGCCGCGCGACGAGCGGTTCGACCCGCCGCACGCCACCGTCCACGTCGGCTTGATCGCGGGCGGCACGGCGCGCAACATCCTGGCGCGCGAGGCGACGCTGCATTGGGAGTTTCGCGGCCTGCCCGGCCAGCCGGCCGACGCGGCGCTGCGGGCGCTCGAACCGGCCAAGCGCCGCGCGCTGGCGCGGCTGCGGCGCTTCACGGAGAGCCCGACCATCGAAACGGTCA
>JAGWKJ010000426.1 GCA_028865375.1 Hyphomicrobiales bacterium
CGCCGTGACGATTTCTCGCGCCGCCTCATGCGTGAAAACGTGCTGACGACGAACGACCTCATCTACCCCGTGTTCATCGTCGACGGCAACAACGTTCGCCAGAGCGTTGCGTCGATGCCCGGCGTCGAGCGCGTGTCGGTCGATTTGCTGATGGGCGTGGCAGAGCAGTGTGTCGAGCTCGGCGTGCCGGTGCTGTCGCTGTTTCCGGCGATCGACCCGTCGCTGAAGACGCCCGACGGACGCGAAGCCGCGAACCCCGAGGGCCTGATCCCGCGCGCCGTGCGCGAACTGAAGCAGCGCTTCCCCGAGCTCGGCATCCTGACGGATGTGGCGCTCGATCCCTACACGAGCCACGGCCAGGACGGCGTGCTCGACGAATCCGGCTACGTGCTCAACGACGAAACGGTCGAGATCCTGGTCGAGCAGGCGCGCGCGCAGGCCGAAGCGGGGGTCGACATCGTCGCGCCGTCGGACATGATGGACGGCCGCGTCGGCGCGCTGCGCGAAATGCTCGAAAGCGACGGCCACATCCATACGCGCATCATGGCTTACGCGGCCAAGTACGCGTCGGCGTTCTACGGCCCGTTCCGCGACGCGGTCGGCTCCGCCGCCAACCTCGGCAAGGGCGACAAGCACACCTACCAGATGGATGTCGCCAACAGCGACGAGGCGCTGCACGAAGTCGAGCTCGACATCGACGAAGGCGCCGACGCCGTGATGGTGAAGCCGGGCCTGCCCTACCTCGACATCGTGCGCCGGGTGAAGGACAGCTTCGGCGTGCCCACCTTCGTCTACCAGGTCAGCGGCGAGTACGCGATGCTGAAGGCGGCGTCGATGAATGGATGGCTGGACGAGAAGGCGGTGGTGCTGGAATCGCTCACCGCGATGAAGCGGGCAGGGGCCGATGCGATCCTTACCTACTACGCGATCGATGCGGCGCGCTGGCTGCGCGCGGGCCAGGAGCCCGTCGCGCGTCCAAGCGAGGGAACCTGAGGATGCACCGCCATGCGGATTCTGATTGCCGAGGATGAAGCCAAGACGCGGCGCTACGTCGCGCAAGGGCTGCGCGAACTCGGCTTCGCCGTCGAGGCGGTCGAAGACGGGCCGGCCGCGCTGGGCCTGCTGCGCGAGCACGCGTTCGACGCCGCCGTGCTCGACGTCATGTTGCCCGGTCTCGACGGCTGGACTCTGATCAGGACCCTGCGCGCGGAGCACAACCGCACCCCCATCCTGTTCCTCACCGCGCGCGATCACGTCGAGGACCGCGTACGCGGCTTCGAGCTCGGCGCCAACGACTACCTGGTGAAGCCGTTCGCCTTCGCCGAGCTGGTGGCGCGGCTGCGCAACATCGCCAGGCAGGCGGCGCCGGTGGCCGGCGACGGTAGCCTGCGCGTCGGCGACCTCGTGTTCGACCTGCTGCGCCATCGCGTCGAACGTGCCGGACTGGCCCTGCAGCTGACGCCCAAGGAGTACGCCCTGCTGCTCCTGCTGGCCCGCCACCGCGGGCGGGTGCTGTCGCGCACGCTGATCGCCGAGAGCGTGTGGGGCGTGTGCTTCGACACGCAGACCAACGTCGTCGACGTCGTGGTGCGCCGGCTGCGCGCCAAGGTCGACGCACCCTATGCCTTGCCCATGCTGCAGACCGTG
>JAGWKJ010000101.1 GCA_028865375.1 Hyphomicrobiales bacterium
CCAAGCTCGCGCACGGACCGGCGTTCCGGCCGATCGCGGGCGACGGCCGGCGGATCGGCGCGGGCCGGCTCACCGACCGCCACGTGGCGCGGCTGGTGCAGAGGCTCGTCGACCTCGCGGGCATCGGCGCCGACATCCCCGCCGACGGGCGCGCGCACAAATACGGCGGCCATTCGCTGCGCGCGGGCCTCGCCTCCTCGGCGGAGGTCGAGGAACGTCACGTGCAGAAGCACCTCGGCCATGCCAGCGTCGAGATGACGCGCCGTTACCAGCGCCGCCGCGAGCGCTTCCGCATCAACCTCACGAAAGCCTCCGGGCTCTAACGGACGCGCGCGTCGCCGGCGGCCGCCTGGTCCGACAGGATGCGCGCCATTTCGGCGCGCGCTTCGAGCTGGGGATTGTGGCCGACGCCCGCCAACACGTGGACCGCCACGGCGCCAGGCAACCCGACCGCGTGGCGCGGCGGGATTATCGCGTCTTCGGCGCCGAACACGACGCGCGCCGGCCCGCCAAAAGCGGCGAGCGCGGGCCTGACGTCGATGGCCTGCACGCCGTCGGGCATCAGCGCCGCTGCGATGCGCGCCTGGCCCGGCCCGAGGCCGCGTTCGGCGCGCCGCTTCAGCGTCGCTTCGGCGAGACCCGCGCCGAGCGTTTCGGGGTCGCGCGCGAGACGGCGCAGCCAAGGCCTCAACGATGCCACGCTCGTCGCGCGCAGGAAGCCGTCCATGAAAGCGCCGTCGATTTCGGGTCCGAGCCCCGCGGGCGCGACCAGCGTCAGCGAGAAGACCCGCTCGCCGAGGCGGGCCGCCAGCATGGCGGCGACCGCCCCGCCCAAAGAATGACCCACGAGATGGAAGCGGGCGACGCCCTCGGCCGCCAACGCCGCTTCGACGGCCGCGACGAGCGCGTCGAGCGTCACGTCGTCGGGCGGCGGCGGCGACAGGCCGTGGCCCGGCATGTCGAGCGCCAAGGCGCCGCGCGAAGGATCGAGCCGTTGCACCAGCGGCTTCCAGACGCCGAGCTCCGCGCCGAAACCGTGCAGGAACACGAACGGCGGGCCGGCGCCGCGACGGAGCCATTCGCCATGTGCGCGCGGCGCCCCGGATTTCGCGGCACCGACGCCCCGCGCCCGTTCGACGTCGAGCGCCTGTACGCGACCTTGAGGGCCAGAACCGGCGAGCGAGGCGACGTCGAGGCCCGCTTCGCGCGCCAGCCGTCGCGCCTTGGGCGTCGCCGTCGCACCGCGCGCGGCGGGCAAGGACGTCGGCGTCGAATCGCCCAAGACCTTGACGGGGCCGGCCGGCGCGGCGACGGCGGAACCGACCGGCGCCGCGGCGGCGCGCGCCGGCGGCGCTTCGCCGTCATTGCAGATCCAACCGACGATCGCGCCGACCGGCAGTTCGTCGCCCTCGCGCGCCGCGACGCCGCGCAGCGTGCCGCTCGCCGGCGCCTCGATGTCCATCGCCGCCTTGGCGGTCTCGATCTCGAACAGGAGCTGGCCCTTGGCGACGGCCTCGCCCTCGGCCGCGTGCCAGCGCGAGACCTTGCCGGTCTCCATGTCCATGTCGACGCGCGGGAGGATGACCTCGACCGCCATCGCTCACGCCTCGCCGCGCGCGAGCCGGCGCGCGGCCGCGACGATGTCCTCGACCTGCGGCACCGCGGCGCGTTCTAGCGCCGGGCTGTAGGGGATCGGCGTCTCGGCGCCGCCCAGCCGCAGGATCGGCGCGTCGAGATGGCCGAACGCTTCGCCCTCGGCGATGGCGGCCGCGATCTCGGCGCCGATCCCGAACGATTTCGCGCCTTCGTAGACGATCAGCAACCGCGACGTCCTCGTCACGCTGCGGGCGACCGTCGCCATGTCGAGCGGACGCAGCACGCGCGGGTCGATCACTTCCGCCTCGATCCCCTCGGACGCGAGGATCGTCGCCGCGTCGAGCGCCTTCTGCGCCATCACGCCCGCCGCCACGATCGTGAGGTCGCGGCCGGCACGGCGCGTCTCCGCGCGGTCGAGCGGCACGACGTAACGGCCTTCGGGCACCGGGCCCTTGGTCTTGTAGAGCAGCTTGTGCTCGAAAAAGATCACCGGGTCCGGATCGTCGATGGCCGCGAGAAGCAGGCCCTTGGCGTCGTATGGCGTCGTCGGTTCGACGACCTTGAGGCCCGGCACGTGGGCGAACCACGCTTCTAGGCTCTGGCTGTGCTGCGCGGCGCCGCCGAGTCCAGAGCCGGTCGGCATCCGCACCACCAGAGGCACCGAGACCGAACCGCCCAGCATGTAACGCAGCTTCGCCGCCTGGTTGACGATCTGCTCCATCGCCAGCGTCGAGAAGTCGGAGAACTGAAGCTCGAAAACCGGCTTCAACCCCGTCAGCGCGGCGCCGACGGCGACCCCGGCGCCGCCGAGCTCCGAGATCGGCGTGTCGACGACGCGGTCTTCGCCGAAGCGCTGCACGAGGTCGCCCGTCACCTGGAACGCGCCGCCGTAGACGCCGACGTCCTCGCCCATCACGAAAACGCGCTCGTCCTCCGCCATCGCGATGGCGAGCGCCTCGCGGATCGCCTCGGCGAAGCCGAGCTCGCGGATCGGCGCGGTCATCGCGGCGCCGCCGCGGCGGGCGTGTGGACGTCGCGCATCAGCTCGGCGGTCGAGGGCGCGGGGCTCGCCTCGGCGAAGGCGACGCCGTCGGCGATCTCGCGCTCGACGGCCTCGCGCAGCGAGGCGGCGTCGGCCGCGGTGGCCACGCCGAGCGCGGATAGCTCGCGCTCGAAGCGCTCGATGGGGTCGCGCGCCTTCCACGCCTCGATCTCGTCCTTGGTGCGGTAGCGGTTGCGGTCGCTGCGCGAGTGCCCGCGCGTGCGGTAGGTCTTGCATTCGACCAGCGTCGGCCCCCCGCCGCGCCGCGCGCGGTCGGCGGCCTCGAAGGCGGCGGCGGCGACCGCGGCGAAGTCGTTGCCGTCGACCGTGACCCCGGGCATGGAATAGGCGGCCGCGCGGTCGGCGACCGAGGCGACCGCTGTGGAGCGCGCGAACGCCACCGACATGCCGTATTGGTTGTTCTCGCATACGAACAGGACCGGCAGCTTCCACAGCGAGGCGATGTTGAGGGATTCGTGGAAGGCGCCTTCGTTGTTGGCGCCGTCGCCGAAGAACGACGCCACCACCGCGCCCGTCCGCAGGCGCTTGGCCGACAACGCCGCGCCCACCGCGATCGGGATGCCGCCGCCCACGATGCCGTTGGCGCCGAGGTTGCCCTTGGCGGGGTCGGCGATGTGCATCGAGCCGCCGCGCCCGCGGCAATAACCGGTCTCGCGGCCCAGGAACTCGGCGAACATCCGCCCGACCTCGGCGCCCTTGGCGATGCAATGGCCGTGGCCGCGATGCGTGGACGTGACGTAGTCGGAATCCCCCAGCGCGGCGCAGACCCCGACCGCCGTCGCCTCCTGCCCGATCGAAAGGTGCATCGTGCCGTAGCTCTTGCCGCGGACGTAGAAGTCCTCTGCCGTCTCCTCGAAACGGCGGATCAGGTGCATCCTGCGCAGCGCCTCGCGCAGGCCGCCGGCGCCGACGCGATCATAGATCGCGGGGCGGTTGGCGACGGCGACAGGCGGCGCGTCCTCGGCGCGCGCGGCGGTCATGGCGCGGACCGCGCGTCCGCCTGGTCCTGCCGGCGGCGCATCTTGGTGATGACGAGGCCCTCGTCGGGCGCGCAATTGGCGTAGGTCAGCGCTTCGCCCGGCGCGACGGGCTTCAGCACGCGCGCGCGCTCGGCGAGGCCGATGGGCAGCGCGCCGGCGGCGCGCGCGTCGTCGTGACGCAGCGCATGGCCGCGATAGTCGTATTCGCCGATCTTGCCCAGGACGGCGCCGGGCGCGAGCGCGCGCTTGGCGACCGCGCCGCATTCGGCGACGGGCCGAGACAGCGGCTTCAGGTCGGCGCCGGCGCCGCGCGCGGCGCGGATCGCCGACAGCGGCACTTCGAGGCTGGTCAGGTGATAGGGCCGCAGCAGCGCGAAGCACGGGCCCTTTCCGACCTTGAGATCCACCATGCGCTCGAGCGCGCGCGGGTGGCGCGGCTTGACGACGACGAACACGCCCGGCGCGACGCCCTTGCCGATCGAATAGTCGACCCGACCCGGCCCGGAGAGGATGCCGCCGTCGGCCTTCGTGCACAGCGTCGAGGCGAGTTCCTCGCGCGTGGCGGCCGGCCCGTGCATTCCCGGCACGTCGGGCACGAGGCCGGTGGCGTTGGCGACCGCGGTCATCTCGATCATGGTCTTCGAGCCGTCGACGAACTCGACCAGCATCCGCGCGTTCATGTCGCGCGCGCGCGCTTCCGCCTCGTAGGCGTCCGGCGTCGCGTCGAACTTCAGCGGGTTGTTCTTGCCCTTGCCGGCGCACACGATCTCGAAGCCGAGCGCCTGGGCGAAGCCGACGAGCTCGACGGTGGCGGCCGGCTCGTCGCCCGCCGCGCCGGTGTAGACGACGCCCGCGCGGTCCGCCTCCTCGCGCAACAGGCGGCCGACCGTGATGTCGGCCTCCACGCTCAGCATCACGACGTGCTTGCCGTTGCGCATCGCCTCGAGCGCGACGAGCGTTCCCGCGTTCGGGTTGCCGGTGGCGTCGATCACGACGTCGATCCGCCCCGCCCCGCACATCGCCCGGTGGTCCTCGACGATGGCGACCTTGCCGGCCTCGATCGCGCGGTCGACGGCCGAGGAATCGCCGGCGACGACGACGTCGCCGTCGTCGCGCCCGGAAAGTCGCGTCGCGGCGCGCGCCGCTTCGGGCCGGATCTCGACGATCGCGCCGAGCCGCACGCCGGGCATCAGCGACATCTGGACCACGAGATCGGTGCCCATCTGGCCGCAGCCCGCCAGACCCACGGTCAGCGGCCCGCGGTCCTTGGACATGCGGGACAATTCGGCCGCGAGGCCCACGGTTTCGACGTCGTTCACGGGCGCTCCAAGCTGGCGTGTCGGGAACCGACGCTATTGAACTTTTGACACATCGTCAATTCGATTGTTCAATGTCGCGTCCCGGCGGCGCGCCGGCTTTTTGACCCTTCGCGGCGCGTCGCCTAAATGCCGCGCCGCCGAGCGCGGCGGAAGGGGGCGTGATGTCGCCACGCGTTTCGAAGACGACGCGGCGCGCCAAGCCGCAGGCCCGCGGACGCCGCGACGCCGCAGGGGAAAGCGCGACGCAGGACGCCGTCGCCGCCGGCCGCCGCTCGCCGCGCCTGAGGCAGCGCGTCGCTTGGATGTATCACGTCGAGGACATGACGCAGGGCGAGATCGCCGAGGCGCTCGGCATCGGCCGCGTCACCGTCGTGCGCCTGCTGTCGGAAGCGCGCGCGATGAACGAGGTGCGCGTCACGCTCGCCCGAGAGGTCGCGGGCCTCGCCAAGCTCGAGATCGGGCTGCAGAAGCGTTTCGGCGTCAAGGAAGCCGTGGTCGCGCCGCTGTCGTCGCCGGACGCCGATCCGCTGCCGGCGATCGCGGCGGCCGCCGGCGCCTACGTGCCGGAATTGCTGCGGCCGGACATGAAGATCGGCGTCGGCTGGGGCGGCACGCTCAGCCGGATGCTCGGCTTCCTCGCCGAAAAGGCGACTCCCCGCCTGACCGTGGTGTCGCTGCTCGGCGGCCTGACCCACGTGCGCCACCTCAACCCGGCGGAAGTCGCCTGGCAATTCGCGCGCGCCTACATGGCCGATTGCTACCTGTTGCCCGCGCCCGCGCTGGTGGACGGCGTCGAGACCAAGCGCGCGCTCGTCGAGCGTTGCGGCTTGCGCGAGGTGTTCGATTTCGCCGCCACGCTCGACGCGGCGGTGCTGAGCGTGGGTTCCATCGCGCCCGGCGCGACGAACTACAACGGCGTCATCACGGAACGCGAGGAGCGCGAGTTGCGCGCCGCCGGCGCGGTCGGCGACGTGCTCTACAATTTTTTCGACGCGTCCGGCCGGCTCGTCGACCACCCGATCAACCGACGCACCATGTCGGTGCCGATGGATTCGTTGGCGCGCGCGCCGCTGCGGGTCATCGTGTCGGGCGGCGCCGCCAAGGTCGAAGCCCTCGCCGGCGCGTTCAAGCTGCTCAACCCGACCGCGGTGGTGACCGACGAGGCGACCGCCGCCGCGCTGCTCGACCGCGCGCCCTGAGCGTTCAGGGCAGGAAGGGCAGGGTCTCGGCGAACACCCGCGCCAGCGCGGCCGCTTCGCCCTTGGCCGCCGCGATCGCCTCGAAGCGCGCGTCGACCGCCCAGTCCGCAGCTTCAAGCGCGTCGCGCGGGCCGACGGGCGCTTCCGCCGACGCTTGCGTCGCGACGCCGAGCGCGAGCGCGAGCGTCGCGCCGGCATAGAGATCGGGGTCCTGCGCGAATCGCGGCGACGGCGGATCGGGGCCGCCCGCCGGTCCCGTCGCGCGCACCGGGCGGCGACGCGCGATCTCGCAAGCGAGCGCCGCGCAGGTCGCGGCGAGCGCGCCCGGTTCCGACGGACGATCCGCGACCCCGCGTGCCGCGAACGCGCGGCCCGCCTCGTCGATCGCGCGCTCCGACAACAACGCCTCGGGACGGCCGAGCCGCGTCGCGAGGCGTTTCAGGGCGCCATAGGCCTCCGGCGTGAATTCGGCCGTGGCCCCGGCGCCGAAATAATCGGCGATGCGCCGCGGGAACGCGGCGTCCTCGCGTCGGGCGCCGCCCGGGCGCAATGCGCGCGCCGCCTCGGCGGCGCCGTGGAGCAGGGCGTCGGCGGCCATCGCGAGGTGGCGCGGCAGCGGCGGCGCATCCGGCTCCGCGCTGAGGAACGCGGGGCCGGCGGCGGCCCGTCGCAATCCGTGGCGCAGGCCGCGCAGGCCGTCTTTCACCGCGAGCAGCGCGGGATCGGGCGGGGGTGGCTTGTCGCGGCCGGACATGGGCGCACTCTACCTCGTCGTCAGCGGATGCGCGAGGTCGCGTCTTCGCGCAGCGCGGCGGCGATCGCGGTCCAATCCGACGCGACGAGATCGGCGCCGGCCGCGGCCAGCCGCGCGTCGTGGCCCGGACGGACATGCGTCGCGCCGACGTAGCCGACCACGAACATGCCGGCGGCCTTGGCGCCCACGACGCCCGGAGCGGAATCCTCGATCACGACGCAGTTCGGCGGGTCGAAACCCATGCGCCGCGCCGCGTGCAGGTAGAGGTCGGGCGCGGGCTTGCCGTGGCGCACTTCCTGCGAGCTGAACACCGACCCCGCGGGAAAATACCCGTCGAGGCCGGTCAGGCGCAGGCTGAGCCCGATCCGGTCCGGATCGGACGAGGACGCGACGCAGCGCGGCGCGGAGGACCCGGAGAGGAACTCGCGCACGCCCGCGGTCGCGCGCAATTCTTTCTCGAAGAGGCCGCGGACGATCTCGGGAATGCGTGCACGGGTCGCCTCGGGCACCGGCTTGCCGGCGGCGGCCTCGATCAGCGCGAAGATGTCGGCGCGCTTGCGGCCGACGCACTCGGCCCAAAGCGCGTCGGGCAGGTCGATCCCGACTTCGGCGACGCCGTCGCGATAGGCGCGCTCGGACAGGATCTCGCTGTCGACCAGAACGCCGTCGCAATCGAACACGAGGGTCGCGCCGGCCGGCGACCTCAGATGGCGACGATGCATTTCTTCGCCATCGGGATCGAGGAAGCCGACATGCTGAGTTCGCCCGCGCCCATGCCGACATAGACCGGGATCAGGTCCGGCCGCGCCGCCGCCTCGCCGCAGATCGTCACCGGCACGCCGGCGCGCGCCCCCGCTTCGCACGCGAGCCTCACCGCGGCGAGCGCCGCCGGGTGCTCGGCCCTGTTGAGGCGCGCGACGCGCGCGTTGGTCCTGTCCGCGGCCATGACGTATTGCGTGAGGTCGTTGGTGCCGATCGAGAAGAACGCGCTTTCGCGCGCCAATGCGTCCGCCGTCAAGGCGGCAGCCGGCGTCTCCACCATCGCGCCGAGCGCCGGGTCGCCATGGGCGACTCCCTCGGCGGCGAGTTCCGCGCGACATTGCGCCATCAGCGCGCGGACCGCACGCATTTCCTCGGGCTCGCTGACCATC
>JAGWKJ010000102.1 GCA_028865375.1 Hyphomicrobiales bacterium
GCGGGCGCGTGATCGTCGTCTTCGGTTCCGTCAACGTGGAGTTCGTCACCCGCGTGCCCGCGATCCCGCGCCCGGGCGAGACCATCCTGGGGCCATCCTATGCCGTCGCGCCGGGCGGCAAAGGCGCGAACCAGGCGTTGGCGGCGCGGCTCGCCGGCGAGGACGTCGCGCTCGTCGCCGCCGTCGGCGCCGACCCGTTCGCCGAGGTCGCGCTCGCCGGCCTGGCGCGCGCGGGCGTCGACCTGTCGGCGGTGGCGCGGCTCGAAGCGCCCACCGGCGCCGCGTTCATCGCCGTCGACGCGGCGGGCGAGAACGCCATCGTCGTGGCCGCCGGCGCCAATGCCTCGCTGCGCGCCGAAGCGCTGCTGGCCCGGGGGATCGCGCCGGGTGACTTGCTCGTCCTGCAACGCGAAGTCGACGTGGGCGAGACCCGCAAGGCGGCGGCCTTCGCGCGTTCGCGCGGCGCCAGCGTCCTGCTCAACCTCGCCCCGGCGCGCGACTTCGTCGCCGCCGACCTCGCGCGAGGCGACATTCTCGTCGTCAACGAGCACGAGGCCGATTACGCGGCCCGCGCGCTCGGCCTTGCGCCGGGCGACCCGGAGGCCTCCGCGCGCGCGCTCGCCAGGACGCATGGCGCGACCTGCGTCGTCACGCTGGGCGCGCAAGGCGCGCTCGCCGCGGGCGGCGCGGCGTTCGAGCGCGCACGAGCGCCCAAGGTCGAGGTCGTCGACACGACGGGCGCGGGCGATTGTTTCGTCGGCGCGTTGGCCGCCGAGGTCGCGCGCGGCGCGCCGCTGGGCGCCGCGCTGCGTTTCGCGGTCGCGGCCGGCGCCTTGGCCTGCACGGCGCCGGGCGCGCAATCGGGCCTGCCGAACCGGGCCGCCATCGAAGCGCTGACGGCAGCCGGTTAGATGCGCTCCAACACCGGCCCCGGCGCCTGCGCTGGCGGCGCGTCGGCGATCGCATAGGCCAAGGCGAGCGCGCGTGCGGCGGCGTCCGCCGCGTCCTTCGTCCGCGCGTGGATGCGCGCCAGCGGCGCGCCCGGTCCCACGCGCGCGCCGGGCGGCGCGAGGTCGGCGAGGCCGACCGCCGGGTCGATCGCATCCTGCGCGCGCCGGCGCCCGCCGCCGAGCTCGACCACGGCCAAGCCCACCGCGCGCACGTCGATGGCGCCGACGAAGCCTGCGCGTGCGGGCGGCGCGTCGATCACCAGCGGCGCGGCGGCGAGATGCGCTTCGGGCCGTTCCAGCAGGTCCGTCGGGCCGCCGAGCGCGGCGACCATGCGCGCGAAGCGAGCCGCCGCCGCGCCGCCCTCGATCGCGCGCGCGAGCTTCGCCCGCGCCTCGTCGGCGTCGCGCGCGAGGCCGACCTGCAACAGCGATTCCGCGCCGAGCGCGACCGTGACTTCGTGCAGGCGCGGATCGCGCCGCGCGCCCGTGAGATAGGCGACCGCTTCGCGCACCTCGATCGCGTTGCCCGCGCAGGGCGCGAGCGGCCGGTCCATGTCGGTGACGAGCGCGCGCGTCGGCAGGCCGGCCCCGGCGGCGGCCTCCACCAGCGCGCGGGCGAGCGCGCGCGCGTCTTCGCGCTTGGCCATGAAGGCGCCCGAACCGGTCTTCACGTCCATCACCAGCGCGTCGAGCCCGGCGGCGATCTTCTTCGACAGGATGGACGCGACGATCAGCGGGATCGATTCCACCGTCGCCGTCACGTCGCGGATCGCATAGAGGCGCCGGTCCGCCGGCGCGAGGTCGTCGGTCTGGCCGACGATGGCGCAGCCCGCTCCGCGAACGACTTCGCGCAGCCGTGCGAGGTCGGGCCGCGCCACGTAACCGGGAATCGAATCGAGCTTGTCGAGCGTGCCGCCGGTGTGGCCGAGCCCGCGGCCCGAGATCATCGGCACGAAGGCGCCGCAGGCGGCCAGCGCCGGGGCGAGCATCAGCGACACCGTGTCGCCGACGCCGCCGGTCGAATGCTTGTCGACGATCGGGCCGCCGAGCCGCTCGCGCTTCCAGTCGATCGTCTCGCCCGAGCGCGCCATCGCGCGCGTCAGCGCGGCGATCTCGCCCGCGTCCATGCCGCGGAAGAACACCGCCATCGCGAAGGCGGCCGCCTGTCCCTCGCCGACCGCGCCCGACGTCAGCCCGGCGACGAAGTCCTCGATCTCGCCCGGCGCCAGCGCGCGGCCGTCGCGCTTGGCGCGGATCGTCTCTTGGGGGAGCATCAATAACCTTTCGCGGGCGCGGGCGCCGGCCCGCCGTCGAGCGCGGCCAGCAGGTGGTCGAGCAATCCGCTGGCGCCGATGCGGAACGTGGCGGCCAATACGTCGGCCCGGCCGAACGCTTCGTCGGCGAGCGCGAGATAGGTGGCGGCATCGGCGAGCGTCCGCACGCCGCCCGACACTTTCACGCCGACGGGACGCGGCGCGGCCGTCGCCGCGGCGAACAGCAACCGCGCCGCCTCGGGCGTCGCGCCGGCCGAGATCTTGCCGGTCGAGGTCTTGAGCATGTGCGCGCCGTGCGCGACCGCCAGCGCGGCGGCCTCCACGATCGAGTCCGGGCGCGCGAGGCCGCCGGTCTCGAGGATGACCTTGAGCCGCGCGCGCGCCGGCAGAGCGTCGGCGACCGCGGCCACGACGTCGCCGGCCCGTGCGCGGTCGCCGGCGAGAAACGCGCGCCAGGGAAACACGAGGTCGATCTCGTCGGCGCCGTCGGCGATCGCGCGCGAGGCTTCGGCGCGCGCCTCGGCCGGGCGCGCGGCGCCGGCCGGGACATTGGCGACGATGGCGAGCTTCACGGACGAGGGCCCGAGCGCGGCGCGCGCGGCGGCCGCGAAGCGCGGCCAGGTGCAGATCGCCGCCACCGCGCCGTGGCGAGTGAGCGCGCGCGCCGCCAGCGGCGCGACGGCGGCCGCCGCCATGTCGTCGGCGAGGTCGGTCAGGTCGAGGCAGGCGAGCGCGCGGCGCGCGATGTCGCTGGCTTGCGCACCGTTCATGGCCGGCCCTCCTCGCGGCGCGAGAGATCGAGGTAGGCGCTCAGCAGGCGGCGCATCGAGGCGGCGCCCTCGGCGGCCACGATCTTCGTCTCGGCGTGGGTCGGCGCGCCGCCCGACACGCCCGAGGCGAAGTTCGTCACCATCGAGAGGGCGACGACGCGCAGGCCGATGCGCCGCGCCAGGATCGTCTCGGGCGCGGTCGACATGCCCACGAGGTCCGCGCCCAGCACGCGCGCCGCGCGCACCTCCGCCTTGGTCTCGAACGAGGGGCCGGAGAACCACATATAGACCGCCTCGCGCGCCGGCACGCCGCAGGCCTTCGAGGCGCGCGCCATGCGTTCGCGCAGCCGCGCGTCATAGGCGTCGTCCATCGGCACGAAGCGGTCGTCGCCGGCGGCGCCGATCAGCGGGTTTCGGCCCGAGAAGTTCACGTGGTCGGACAAGAGCGCGATCGAGCCCGGCCGCAGCGCGGGATCGCAACTGCCCGACGCGTTGGTGAGGATCGCCTCGCGCGCGCCCAGCGACTTGGCGAGGCCGAGCGGGACCGCCATCGCGGCGGCGTCCCCCGTCTCGTAATAATGCGCGCGGCCCTGCATGACCGCGACGCGCAGGCCCTCCGCGACGCCGACGACGAAGCGCCCCGCATGGCCCGACACGCCGGCGGCAGGAAAGCCCGGCAAGTCGGCATAGGGAACCGCAGTCGCGCCTTCCAGCCCGTCGGCGAAAGCCGACAGCCCGGTGCCCAGCACGATCAGGGCGTGGATCGGATCCGTCACGCCCTTGGCGGCAAGTGCGGCAAGCGCGCGGGAGATCGCGGCGTCGGTCATGGTTTGCCGCCTTTCGGTGGATCGGCGTCGCGCAGGTTGTCCGGGCCGAAAGAATGGGGAAGCAGATCGGCCAGCGTGAAGGTCGCGCGCACGCCGCCGGAATCCGCGACGTGGATCTCCGTGTTCGGAGCGGCGAATTCGCGCAGTTTCTGGCGGCAGCCGCCGCACGGCGTCGCAAGGTCGCCCCCCGGCCCGAACACGACGACCTCCGCGATCTCCCGGTCGCCCGCCAGCGCCATCGCGGCGATCGCGCCGGCTTCCGCGCAGGTTCCCTGAGGATAGGCCGCGTTCTCGACGTTGCACCCGGAATGGACGCGGCCGGAACGCGCGCGCAATGCGGCGCCGACCGGATAGCGGGAATAGGGCGCGTAAGCGCTCGCGGCGGCCTCGCGCGCGGCCTCGAACAATGCGTCGAGCTCGTCGTCCACCTCAGCGCTCCTTCACGTAGGCGCGGCCGCCGGCCTTGGGCGGCGTCGCCTTGCCGATGAAGCCCGCGAGCAGGACGATGGTGAGCAGGTAAGGCAGCGCCTGGAAGAACTGCACAGGAACGGCGCCCACGAAGGGCACGTCGGCGCCTTGCAGGTTGGTCGACAGCGCGTCGAGGAAGCCGAACAGCAGGCAGGTCGCCAAGGCGCGCATCGGCCGCCAGTTCGAGAACACCAGCGCGGCCAACGCGATGAAGCCCTTGCCCGCGCTCATGTGCGGCAGGAAGAACGCCGCTTGGCCGACCGAGAGATAGGCGCCGCCGAACCCGCACAGCGCGCCGCACACGATCAGCGCGCGATAGCGCAGGCCGCGCACCGAGACGCCTGCGGTGTCGACCGCCGCCGGATTGTCGCCGACCGCGCGCAGGCGCAGGCCGAAGCGCGTGCGCGTCAGCGCCCACCAGGTGAGCGGCGCGACGAGGAACGCGGCATAGACGAGGGGAGACTGGCCCGACAGCAGGAACTTGTATACGGGCCCGACGAACGGAACGCCGCTGAAGACGTCCGCGCCGGGCAGCACGACGTCGTGGAAACGCTCGGCGCCCGAGAGCGACGGCGTGCGGCCGCCCTGCGAGAATAGCGCGTTGCCGAGCAGCGCGGTGCCGCCGTCGGCCGCGATGTTGATCGCGGTGCCCGACACCACCTGGTCGGCGCGCTGGTCGATCGACGCATAGGCGTGGACGAGCGCGGCGAGGATCGAGGCGACGATTCCCGCCGCCAGGCCCGCCCAGGCGCTGCCGGTCGCGCCCGCCACCACCGCCGCCGCGAAGGCGGAGATCAGCAGCTTGCCTTCCAGCCCGATGTCGAACACGCCCGAGCGCTCCGCCCACAATCCGGCGAGGCAGGCGAAGATCAGCGGCGTCGACAGTCGCAGGGTCGAGGCGAGCAGGTAGACGAGGTCGAGCCAGCTAGCCATCGGCGCGCGTCTCCGCCGCGACGGATGTGGGCGCCGGCGGCTCGGCGCGGCCGAAGCCGGCGATGGCGGCGGCCAGCGGCCCGCGGAACGCGTTTTCCATCGCGCCGGCGAACAGCACCACCAGGCCCTGGATCAGCACCACCATGTCGCGGCTGATCGAGGGCATGTCGAAGGCGAGTTCCTCGCCGCCCTGGTAGAGCGTGCCGAACAGCAGCGCCGCGAGCGCGATGCCGGCGGGATGGCCGCGCCCCATCAGCGCCACCGCGATGCCAACGAAGCCGAAGCCGGCGGTGAAATCGAGGATCAGTCGGTGCTCCTGGCCGAGGATCGCGTTGACCGCGAGGCCCGACGCCAGCGCGCCCGAAATCGCCATCGCCTGCAACGTGATCGCGGTGGACGACACGCCGCCGTAGTGCGCGGCGGCGGGATTGGCGCCGAAGGCGCGCAGGCGGAAGCCGAGCCGCGAGCGCCACAGCAGCGCCCAGACGCCGACGCCCGCCAGCCCCGCCAGCAGGATCGACAGGTTGAGCGGCGTCTTTGGCGCGTCGGCGCCCAACCACGACGCAATGCGCCAGAACTCCGGCATGTCGGAGCCCGGCGGCAGGCGCGACGTCTGCGCGTTCATCTGCCCCGGCTCGATGAACACGCGCACCAGCAGCCAGCCCATCAAGGCGGATGCGACGTAGTTCAGCATGATCGTGGTGATGACGACGTGGCTGCCGCGCTTGGCCTGCAACCACGCCGGCACCAGCGCGTAAGCGGCCGCGACCGCGGCCATCGCGAGCACCGTGGCGGTCGCCAGCAAGGGCGCCGGCAGGAATCCGAGCGCATGGGCGACCGCCAAGGCGCCGAGCCCCGCGACATAGGCCTGGCCGTCGACGCCGATGTTGAACAGCCCGGCATGGAACGCCACCGCCACCGCGAGGCCCGCGAACATGAAGCTCGTGGCGTAATAGAGCGTGTAGCCGAGCCCCTCCCACGAGCCGAACGCGCCGACGAGCAGGATTCGCGTCGCCTCCAGCGGGTTCTGTCCGATGGCAAGCACGACGAGGCCCGCCACGACGAAGGCCGAGGCGACGGTGACGGCGGGCAGCAGGGCCACGTCGGCCCAGCGCGGCAGGCGCGCGGCCACGCTCACGCCGCGCGCTCCGTCACGCCCGCCATCAGCAGGCCGAGGTCGCGTTCGTCGGTGGCGGCGGGGTCGCGCTCGCCGACGATGCGCCCGCCGCAGATGACGAGGATGCGGTCGGACAGCGACATGATCTCGTCGAGCTCGTTGGAGACGAGCAGGATCGCCTTGCCGCGGTCTCGCAGCGTCACGATGCGCCGGTGGATGAACTCGATGGCACCGATGTCCACGCCGCGCGTCGGCTGGCCCACCAGCAGCGCGTCGGGGTCGCGGCCGATCTCGCGCGCCAGCACCAGCTTCTGCTGGTTGCCGCCCGAGAAGCTGGCGCTGCGCAGCGTCGGGGCGCGCGGGCGGACGTCGAAATCCTCCATCTTGGCCGCGCAATCGGCGACCACGGCGCGCCGGTCCACGAACATGCCGCCGCCGAAGACGCGGTCGCCCTCGCGGCCGAGCATCGCGCTCTCGCAGGCCTCGAACGAGGCGACGAGGCCGTGGCGCAGCCGATCCTCCGGCACGTGCGCCACGCCCAGCGTCCGCATCCGGCGCGGGTCGAATTCGGCCGCCGTCAGCGCCCGCCCGCCGACGGCGAGCGAGCCGGACGAGGGCCGCGCCATGCCCGACAGGACCTCCAGCAGCTCGGTCTGCCCGTTGCCCGAGACGCCCGCCAGCCCGAGGATCTCGCCCGCGCGCAACGTCAGCGACACGCGGTCGAGCCTGGCCACGCCGGCGCGGTCGCGCAGCGTCAGGTCGCGCGCCTCGAGGATGGCGCGGCCTGGCGCCGCCTTCGCCTTGTCGACGCGCAGCAGCACCTTGCGCCCGACCATCGCCTCGGCGAGCTCGGCGGGCGACGTGTCCCTCGTCGCGAAGGTCGCGACCATTTCGCCCCGCCGCATCACGCTCACGCGGTCGGTCAGCGCCATGATCTCGCGCAGCTTGTGGGTGATGAAGAGGATGGTGCGGCCTTGCGCGGCCATCTTGCGCAGCATCGCGAACAGGCGGTTGGTCTCGTCGGGCGTCAGCACCGCGGTCGGCTCGTCGAGCACGAGCGTGCGCGCGCCGCGCACCAGCGCCTTCAGGATCTCGACGCGCTGTTGCTGGCCTACGGGAAGGTCGTCGACCTTGGCGTCGGGATCGACCGCCAAGCCGTATTCGGCGCCCAGCGCGGCGAGCTCCGCCCGCGCGGCGGCCGCGCCGCGCGCCAGCCGCCGCCCGCCTTCGGCGCCCAGCGTGACGTTTTCCAGCACCGTCATGGCGCCCACCAGCATGAAGTGCTGGTGGACCATGCCGATCCCCGCCGCGATGGCGTCGCTGGGCGCACGGATGCGCACCGGCCGGCCGTCGACGCGAATCTCGCCGGAATCGGCCTCGTAGAAGCCGTAGAGGATCGACATCAGCGTCGACTTGCCGGCACCGTTCTCGCCCACGATGCCGTGGATCGTGCCGGCGCCGACCGCGAGGTCGACGGCGCGGTTCGCGTGGACCGCGCCGAAGCGCTTGTCGATGCCGGCGAGTTCGACCGCCGGCGGCGGCGAGGCCGCCGCCGCGGCCGCCACGTCAGGGCTCCCCGGCGTTCGTCAGGCGGGGCACTTCTTGTCCGTCGTGTAGTCGTGGACGACGATCTTGCCCGACACGATGCCGTCCATCGCGTCCTTGGCGGCCTTCATCATTGCGGGCGAGACCAGCGACT
>JAGWKJ010000103.1 GCA_028865375.1 Hyphomicrobiales bacterium
GGGCGCGACCACCGTCAACGTGCAGATCTCCGCGCCCGACCCCAACGCCTTCCGGCGTTCGGAGGCGCAGATCGGCGGCTCGCTCGCCCGCGCGGTGTCGCGCGGCCGGCGCTCGCTCTGAACCGGAGGCGCCCGTGTCGGCTTTCCACGAGGTCCTGTTCCCGCTCGACGTCGCGCTGGGCGCGCGCGGCGGGCCGGAGCGGCGCACCGACGTCGTCATCGTCGGCTCCGGCGCCGAGACGCGCAACGCGCGCTGGGCGAACTCGCGCCGCCGCTGGGACGCCGGCTACGGCGTCAAGGGCATCGCCGCGCTGCAGGCGGTGGTCGCCTTCTTCGAGGAGCGGCGAGGCCGCCTGACCGGCTTCCGCTGGCGGGACCGGCTCGACTTCTCGTCCGCCGCCTATGGCGCCGCGCCCGCGCCGACCGACCAGGCGATCGCCACGGGCGACGGCACGACGACCGTCTTCCAGATCGCCAAGACCTACGGCGCCGCCTTCGCGCCCTATGCGCGGCCGATCCGCAAGCCGGTCGCCGGCAGCGTCGTCGTCGCGGTCGCCGGCGCGGCGCAGGCCGCCGGCTGGACCCTCGACGCGACGACCGGCCTCGTGACCTTCGCGACCGCGCCGGCGGCGGGCGCGGCGATCGCGGCGGGCTTCCTGTTCGACGTGCCGGCGCGGTTCGACAGCGATTATCTCGAAGTCGACCTGTCCGGTTTCGTGGCCGGCGACATCCCGAAGATCCCGATCGTCGAAATCCCCGCCTGATCCGACCGACGGAAACCAGCCCATGCGAAACGTGCCGCCCGACATCGCCGCGCAATATGCCGCCGGCGCGACGACCTTCTGCACCTGCTGGACGCTGATCCCGCGCGGCGGGCCGGCGCTCGGCTTCACCGACCACGACGGCGACCTGATCGTGAACGGCACGCTGCACGCGGCCGCCACCGGCGTCGACGGCGCCGACCTCGAGCTCGAGCTCGGCCTCGCCACCACGGCCGGCGCGCTCAAGGGCGCGCTGACCTCGGGCGCGCTCGACGAGGTGGCGCTGGCCGGCGGCGCGTTCGACGGCGCGCGGATCGAGGTCCGCCTCGTCGACTGGACGAATTCCTCGCAATGGCTGCTGCTCGACGCCGGCCTGCTCGGCGAGGTGAAGCGCGACGAGAGCGGCTTCACCGCCGAGATCCGCGGCGTCGCGCAGGCGCTCGACCAGGAGCGCGGCCGCTACTTCCAGCCCTCGTGCTCGGCCGACCTCGGCGACGCGCGCTGCAAGGTCGATCTCGCGGCGGCCGCATACAACGCGACCGGCTCGGTGACCGGCGGCGACGGCGGCGCGCTGGTGCTCTGCGGGCCGCTGGCGCAAGCCGACCATTGGTTCTCGCGCGGCGCGCTGACGTTCTCGTCGGGCGCCAATGCCGGGCTGACTTTCGCGATCAAGGACCAGCGCGCGCTCTCGGGCGGGCAGGCGATCCTGCTGTGGGACGCGCCGCCGGCGCCGGTGGCGGCGGGCGATTCCTTCGCGCTGGTGGCGGGCTGCGACAAGAGCTGGGCGACCTGCGGCGCGAAGTTCGCCAACGCCCCCAATTTCCGCGGCTTCCCCTCGATGCCCGGCGACGACCGCGCGTTCCTCTATCCCAGCGCCGGCGATTCCGGCGCCAACGGCGACGTGGTGACGCCGTGACCGCCGCGTCGGCCGACGCCGTCCGGCGCGCAGAGATCGCGGCCGCCGCGCGCGGCTGGATCGGAACGCCCTATCGGCACCAGGCTTCGCTGCGAGGCGTCGGCTGCGATTGCCTCGGCCTCGTTCGCGGCGTCTGGCGCGAATGCGTGGGTCCGGAACCCGAGCGCATGGCCGCCTACACGGCCGACTGGGCCGAGGCCGGCGGCGCGGAGACTTTGCGCGACGCCGCGCGGCGTCACTTGACGCCGGTCGCGCTCGACGCCCATGGCGCCGGCGACGTGCTGCTGTTCCGCTGGCGCGATCGCTTGCCGGCGAAGCACGCGGCGATCGCGGTCGCGCCGGGCCGCATCGTGCACGCGCACGACGGCGCGGCGGTCGCCGAGGTCGCGCTCGCCTCGTGGTCGAAGCGGCTCGCCTTCGCGTTCTCCTTTCCGCCGCGGATCGCCGCGGCTTCCTCCGTGCACGCGAAGGCCTGAGCATGGCGACGCTTCTCCTGCAGGCGGCGGGCGCCGCGGTCGGCGGATTCGTCGGCGGCCCGGTCGGCGCGGTGATCGGCCGGGCCATCGGCGGCATGGGCGGCGCGCTGATCGATTCGGCGCTGCTGGGCGGCGGCAAGACCGCGATCAAGGGCCCGCGCGTGCCCACCACGACAGGCGTCAGCTCGACGCCGGGCGCGCCGGTGCCCCGCCTCTACGGCCGCGCGCGGCTCGGCGGCCAGGTGATCTGGGCGACGCCGTTCGACGAGAC
Organism: Hyphomicrobiales bacterium; assembly: GCA_028865375.1. Classification (GTDB taxonomy): domain Bacteria; phylum Pseudomonadota; class Alphaproteobacteria; order Rhizobiales; family Beijerinckiaceae; genus JAGWKJ01. Next base: position 2,425 of record JAGWKJ010000103.1, read on the forward strand.
CTCGACGACGCAACGCGTCGGCGGCTCGGGCGGAAAAGGCGGCGGCGGGAGCAAGGTCACCACCTACGCCTATGACGTGAGCTTCGCGGTGGCGATCTGCGAGGGACCGATCGCCGGCGTGCGCCGCATCTGGGCCGACGGCAAGGAGCTCGACCAGACCCCCGTCACCATGCGCGTTTATCTCGGCGACGAGACGCAGCAGCCCGATCCGCTGATCGTGGCCACCGACGGCGCCGCCGACGCGCCGGCCTATCGCGGCACGGCCTACGTCGTGTTCGAGAAACTGCCGTTGAAGAACTTCGGCAACCGCATTCCCCAGATGACGTTCGAGACGCTGCGCCCGGTGGGCGGGCTGGCGGCGGCCCTGCGCGCGGTGGCGATCATCCCCGGCTCGACCGAATTCGGCTATTCGCCCTCGACGGTCACGCTGTCGCCCTACGCCGGCGTCACGCGGGGCGAGAACCGTCTCCAGACTTGGCGCGCCTCCGATTGGGCGGCCTCGATCGACGCGCTGCAAGCCGTGTGCCCGAACCTCGCCAGCGTGTCGCTCGTGGTGACGTGGTTCGGCGACGACCTGCGCGCGGAGACGTGCACCATCGCGCCCAGGGTCGAAAGCGCGGCCAAGCCGACGAGTTCGGCGTGGTCGGTGGCGGGCCTGTCGCGCGGCGCGGCCCGCGTCGTGTCGCAATTCGACGGCGCGCCGGCGTTCGGCGGGACGCCCGACGATTCGTCCGTGGTCGCCGCGTTGCAGGACCTCAAGACGCGCGGCCTCGCCGTGACGTTCTACCCCTTCGTGTCGATGGACGTGCCGGCCGGCAACGCGCTGACCGATCCCTGGACCGGCGCGTGGTCACAGCCGGCCTATCCGTGGCGCGGGCGCATCGTCTGCGACCCGGCGCCGGGCGTGATCGGCTCGCCCGACGCGACGCCGGCCGCCGGGGCCCAGGTCGCCGCGTTCTTCGGTTCGTCCGCGCCGCCCGCGACTGAATGGTCCTTCCGCCGCTTCGTGTTGCATTGCGCCGACCTGTGCGCGCAGGCCGGCGGGGTGGAAAGCTTCCTCGTCGGCTCGGAGCTCGCCGCGCTGACGCGCGTGCGCTCGGCGCCGGGCGTCTATCCCGCGGCGTCCGCGCTCGCGCGGCTCGCCGCCGACGTCAAGGCGAAGCTCGGCGCCGCGACCAAGGTCTCCTACGGCGCCGACTGGACCGAATACGGCTCGCACGTCCTGTCGAGCGGCGCGGAGGTGCGCTTTCCGCTCGATCCGCTGTGGTCGTCGCCGGCCGTCGATTTCGTCGGCATCGACGCCTATTGGCCGCTGTCCGATTGGCGCGACGGCGACGGCCATCTCGACGCTCAAATCGCGCGCAGCGTCCACGATCCGGCCTATCTGCTGGCGCGCGTCGCATCGGGAGAGGACTTCGACTGGTATTACGCCAGCGACGCCGACCGCGCCGCGCAGGCGCGCACGCCGATCGCCGACGGCGCCTATGGCAAGCCGTGGGTCTTTCGCGCCAAGGACCTCGTCGGCTGGTGGGGAAACCCGCATGTCGAGCGCATGGGCGGCGTCGAGCTCGCGGCGCCGACCGCCTGGGTCGCGCAAGGCAAGCCGATCCGCCTGACCGAGATCGGTTGCCCCGCGGTCGACCGTGGCGCCAACGCGCCCAACATGTTCCCGGACCCGAAGTCCTCGGCGTCCGGCCTGCCGCCGTTTTCGCGCGGCGGCCGCGACGACCTGATGCAGTCGCGCGCGCTCGTCGCCACGATGACGCGCTTCGACGCCGCGCTGCCGGGCTTCCAGCCCGCGTTCAACCCGGCGTCGTCCGTCTACGGCGGGCCGATGGTCGATCCCGCGCACGTCCACGTCTGGTGCTGGGACGCCCGCCCGTTCCCGGCCTTTCCCGCACTGTCGTCGCAATGGGCGGACGCGGCCAACTACGCGACCGGCCATTGGATCAACGGCCGCGTCGACGGCATGGGCGTCGACGCGCTGGTGGCGGCGATCGTGAACGATTCCGGCGTGCTCGCCGTGACTCTCCCGCCGCCGCCGATCGACGGCTTCCTCGAAGGCTTCGCGATGGAGGGCACCATGTCGGCGCGCGGCGCGCTCGACCCGCTGGGCGCGCTGTTCGGCTTCGAGGCCGCTTTCACCGGCGGCCAATTGCGCTTCGTCGACCGGCGCGGCGCGCCCGTCGCGGCGCTGGGCCAAGCCGACTTCGTGCCCGACAAGGACGGCAAGACCTTGAACCTGACGCGCGCGCAGGAAATCGACCTGCCGCACGAACTGGCGGTGCATTTCGCCGACGCGGAGATGAACTACCTGCCGGGCGTCGCGCTGTCGCGCCGCCTCGCCGGATCCGCGAAGCGCCAGGTCGAATCCGACGCGCCCGCCGTGCTGCGCGGCGCGGCGGCGGGCCGGCTCGCCGACATGGCGCTGGCCGACGCCTCGGTCGCGCGCGAAACCGCGACCTTCGAGCTTTCGCCGGCGACGCTCGCGCTGGAGATCGGCGACGTGGTGACGCTGCCCGTCGGCGGGGTCGCGCGGCCCTACCAATTGACCAAGATCGCCGACGGCCCGACGCGGCGCGCCGAGGCGCGCGCGGTGTCTCGCGACGTCTACGACGCGGTGGAACTGCCGACCGCGGCGGTCGGCGGCTATGCGGCGACGCCGGGCTTCGCCGGCCAGCCGCGGGTGGCGATCCTCGACCTCGCGCTGGCGCGCGGCGATCCGACGACGCTGCAATCGGTCGCGGCGTTCGCCGATCCGTGGCCCGGCGCGCTGGCGCTCTACCGCGCGACCTCGTCGTCGAGCTACGCCTTAGCCGCCGAGATCGACCTGTGCGCGATCATGGGCGACACGCTGACGGAGCTCGGGCCCGGCACGCCGGGCCTGTTCGACATGTCGCAGACGCTCGACGTCCGCATGTTCGGCGGCGCGCTGTCGTCGGTGTCCGACGAGCAGGCGCTCGCCGGCGAGACCGCGATGGCGATCCAGGGCGCCGACGGCTCGTGGGAGGTCTTCTCGTTCGCCGACGCCGTCCTCGTCGGGCAGGGCGTCTATCGGCTGTCGCGCCTCGTGCGCGGGCTGGGCGGCGAGGAGGCCCTGTGCGAGCGCACCGTGCCGGCGGGCGCGACGGTGGTGTCGCTCGACGGCGCCGTGACGCCGCTGGTCGCCGGGGTCTCGGCGCTCGGCGTGCAGAATTCCTGGAAGCTCGGCCCGCTCGCGCAGGACTACGCGACCTCGGCCTTCGCGTCCTTCACGACGGCGGCGACGGGCAAGGCATTGATGCCTTACGCGCCGGTGCAGGCGGCGGCGACGCGCTCGGCGGCGGGCGTGACGATCGCGTTCAAGCGCCGCGGCCGCGTCGATTCCGACGCGTGGGAGCCCCTCGACATCCCGCTCGGCGAGGATTCCGAGGCCTACCAAGTCGACGTGCTGAAGGCCGGCGCCGTCGTGCGCACGTTGGCCGCGACCTCGCCGTCCGCGCTCTACCCGGCGGCCCAGGAACTCGCCGACTTCGGCGCCACGCAGTCCGCGCTGTCGGTCGCGATCTACCAAATGAGCGCCGAGGTCGGCCGCGGTTTCCCGCTCGCCGCCACGCTCGCGATCCAATGAGGAAACACGATCGATGACGACCACCGCCCATCTCGCGCTGCCCTTCATAGACGCCGCGCAATCGCAGAAGCACGTCACGCACAACGCGGCGCTGGAGATCCTCGACGCGCTGGCGCAGATCGCGGTGCTCGCGCGCGGCGTCACGGCGCCGCCGGCGACGCCGGCCGAAGGCGACCGCCACCTGCTGGGCGCCGGTTGCACGGGCGCCTTCCTGGGCCATGACGGCCAGCTCGCGGCGTGGCAGGCCGGCGCGTGGAATTTCTGCGCGCCGCAGGCCGGATGGATCGCCTATGTCGTGGCCGAGAAGTCCATCTTGGCTTTCGACGGCGCGGCGTGGAACGACCTCGGCGAGGCGATCAAGGGCCTCGACGACCTCGGCCACCTCGGCATCGGCGCCGCCTATGACGGCACGAACCCGCTGCTCGCCAAGCTCAACGTCGCGCTGTTCACGGCGCGAGGCACGGCGGAGGGCGGCACCGGCGACCTGCGCATCACGCTGAACAAGCAGGAGTCCGGCAATACCGCCTCGTTCCTGTTCCAGGACGGCTATTCCGGCCGCGCCGAGATCGGGCTGTCGGGCGACGACGGCCTGCATTTCAAGACCTCGCCCGACGGCTCGACGTGGCGCGAATCGCTGCGCACGGATCCGGCGACCGGCGCGGTACTTTTTCCCAGCGGCGCCGTGTCCGCGTCTCCCGTCGTCGACAACCCGGTCGTCAATTCGACGTTCGAGCTTTGGATGGCCGGAACGACCTTTTCGGTCGCCGCCAACGCCTACGGCGTCCGCATCGCAGACGGCTGGGTCGCCAACAACGGGCCGTCGGGCGTCGCCGCGACGGTCTCGCAAGCGCCGGCGCCGGTCGGAATGCCCGGCCGCCTCGCATGCAACCTGTCCGCGACAGGAGTCGCGCAAAACGGCTTCCTCGACGTGTGCCAGCGCTTCGAAGGGCAACGCGTCGCCCATCTCGACTCCGTCGCCGGCACCGTGAGCTTCTGGGTCGCCGGCGCGACGACGGGCGGCACGCTCGCCGGATCGGTCTACCTGCTGGGAAACGGGGCGCTCGACAACGGCACATATTCGGTCGGCCTCGTGGGAGGCGGCATCGCGTTCGTCGTGCCGGCGGTCGCGGGCCGCGTGACGGTGCCGCTGACCGCGGCGCAGACCGCCGGCCTCAAGCTCGGCGCGGAACTTTACGTACGCATCACGCAGACCGGCGCCGCAGGCAATCCGAACGTCACCTTCGGCGCCTGCCAATGGGACCTCGGCCCGGTCGCGCAACCGTTCGTGCCGCGGCCGATCGAGCGGGAGATCCCGCTCTGCCAGCGCTATTACCAGGCGGGCGCCTCGGCGCTCTATCGCGCCGCGGCCGTCGCCTCGTTGAACGGCGGCATGACGGCGTTCGCGCTGCCCACGCCCATGCGCGCAGCGCCCACCGTCACGACGGCCGTCACGTCCGGCCCGACCGCGGTGCCCGCGGTTTCCGCTTCGCCGACGGCGTTGCGGTTCTGGTGGGGCGCGACGGGCGTCGCGGGCGACGTCCAGACCTTCAACTACACGCTCGACGCGAGGCTCTGACATGACCGCGCCATTCATGCCCCAACCGCCGTTCGACGCGGCGGAGACCCATTCGCTCGCGCACGGAACCTCGGTGTCCCGCAGGTCCGACGGAGCGACGATTCCCTCCGATCCCGCGAACCGCGATCGGCGCGCCTGCCGAGCGTGGGTCGCCGGCGGCAGGACCGCCGCGCCCGCCCCGCCCGCGGACGCGAACCCCGGAACCGCAGCATGACCATGACCGTCTCCGACGACGGCCTCCGACGCCTGATCTCGCGCGAGGGCTGCGTGCTGACCGCCTACCGGGACGGCGTCGGCACGTGGACGATCGGAGTCGGGCACAGCGCGCTCGCGCCGACCCCTCCGCGCCCCGCGCCCGGCATGACGATCACGGGGGCCGAGGCCGAGGCGATCCTGCGCGCCGATCTCGCGGCGT
>JAGWKJ010000104.1 GCA_028865375.1 Hyphomicrobiales bacterium
AAGGACGCGGCGCGCCTCGTGGCGGAGGCGAGCGGCCGGCCGCGCCGCGACGTCTACGCGCGCACGCTGGCGCTCGGCCGTGGACGCGCCTGACCGTCGCCGCGCCGCCCATCGCTTCGGCCTCGGCGCCGAACGGATCGCGGGGCTGTGGCTGACCCTGAAGGGCTATCGCGTAATCGACCGCCGCGTGCGGCTGGCCGACGGCGAGATCGACCTCGTGGCCACGCGCGGCGACACGATCGCCTTCGTCGAGGTGAAGGCGCGCGCCACGCTCGAAGAGGCGATGGAGGCGATCACGCCGCGCAAGCGCCGTCGCATCTCGCGCGCGGCCGCCGCATGGCTGGCGCGCCATCCCGCGTCGGCCGGCATGACTGGGCGCGGCGACGCCGTCTTCCTCGCGCCGTGGCGCCGGCCGCGGCACGTGGCGGCGGCGTTTGAGCTGGAGCTGGGGTAGGGGGCCGATCGCCGGATAGCGGCTTGCGGGGGGGGGACACGATGCCGATTGCATCACCGAAACGAACCGGACAATCTTCCCGTCTATGCAAGTCCTGCGCGCGTCGTCGTCCCCGGCGTTCTCCATCTTGTCACCCGACGCGGCATTCGCGGCACGGCGATCTCCGCCGGGCTCCCCGAAACGACGTCGACCGTCGGCCGGGGACCAGCAGCCGAAACCGTGCAATCGGTATCATGTCCCCGTAATCCCGATCATGGCGACGCTCGACTCCTATCGGTTCCTCCAAACGTCTTCACTCCGTAGGAACAACGGAGATCGGCGATGGATTTGCGGAACAAGAAGGCGGTGGTCTCCGGCGGGAGCCGCGGGCTCGGACTTGGCGTCGTGGAGGCGCTCGTCGACCGGGGCGCCGCGGTCACCGTAGTCGCGCGCGGCGAGGCGGCGCTTGCCGCGGCCGCTTCGCGGCTCGGGGTCGCCACGATCGCGGCCGACGTCTCCGACGAAGCCGCCGCGCATCGCATCGTCGGTGAGGTTCGCCCCGACATTCTCGCGCTCGTTGCCGGCGCGACTCCGCGTATGGGACGGCTCGACGAACTGAGTTGGCCCGATTTCTCGGTGGCCTGGGAGACTGACGTCAAGGCCGGGTTGTTTTGGATCCAAGCGGCGCTCAATCTCCCGCTCGATCCCGGGAGTCGAGTCCTCGTCTGCTCGAGCGGCGCCGCCGTGAAGGGGTCGCGGATGTCGGGCGGATACGCCGGTTCGAAGCGGATGCTTTGGTTCATGGCGGACTATGCCGAGGCAATTTCACGCGAAAAGCGACTCGGGATCCGCTTCCAAGCGATCCTGCCGAGGATGATGATCCCCGGCACGGGCGTCGGCGACGCGGCCGCAGGGGCCTACGCCGCTTCGATGGGCCTGACCCAGGGTCAATACGTCGCCCGGTTCGGCGCGCCGATGCCGCCGAGGGCGTTCGGCGACCACGTGGTTTCGGTTTTGGAGGATCCGCGATTCGCCTCTGCCGCCGCGCTCGGCTTCAATGGAGATGCGGGCGTGAGCGTGATGGAAGGAGCGGCGACTTGAGGGACGGCCGACACACGGCGGAGGTCGCGCGAGGAGCCGCATTCATCGACTTTGCGGAAGCGCTTCGGCCCGAACTGCACCGCTATTGCTCGCGCCTGCTCGGCTCGGTGATCGACGGCGAGGATGTCGTGCAGGATACGCTCGCGCGCGCGTTCGCCGCGGGCGAGGAGCTGCGCGACGTGCGCACGCCGCGCGCGTGGCTGTTCAGCGTCGCCCACAATCGGGCGATGGACGTGCTGCGAGGCCGGGCCATCCGGGTCGCCGAGCCGCTCGATGCAGCCGACGGCGTGGTGGACGAAGCTGCGCCCGACCCGGAGGAGACGCTGATGCGCCGCGAAGCGGTCAAGACGGCGGTCTCGCGTTTCACCGAGCTTCCCGTTCCCCAGCGCAGCGTCGTCATCCTCAAGGACGTGCTCGACGAACCGCTCGCCGGCATAGCCGCCCTGCTCGGGCTGACGGTGGATTCGGTGAAGGCGCACTTGGCGCGGGGGCGTGCGCGGCTGCGCGACATCAATGCGACGCAAGCCGCCAAACCCGCAGCACGACCTCCATCCGCGCTCGTCGCCCACTACGTCGCGTTGTTCAACGCCCACGATTGGGCCGGCCTGAAGGCGATGCTCGCCGACGACGTGAGACTGGTGCAGGCGACCCATCCGCCGCGCGTCGGCGCGGCCGACGTCGGGATGTTCTTCGGCATCTACGCCAAGGTCGACGGCGTCCTGCTCGTCCCCGCGTGGCTCGAGGGGCGCGAGGTGATCGCCGTGTTCGAAGGCGCGGCCGCGACGCCGGCCTATTTCATGCGGCTCGCGTGGCGCGACGGCAGGATCGGCTTCATCGGCGACTACCGCCACGCGCGCTACGTCATGGCCGGCGCGGAGTTGACGCTCGCGTCGGGCGCCGGGTGATCGCGGAGCCGCCGTTTCACGAATTTTGTTCGACCCCTTTTGCCGGCGCCAAACGTCTCCAAGGAGGAAACCGGAAGGAGCCCGATCATGGCCAGCAACGACACGTCATTGATGCCCGCCGGCGGCGCAGACCGCCAAAATCTGCCGCCCGTCGTCACACGCGATGAATGGACGGCGGCATGGGCGGATATGCTTGCAAAGGAAAAATCTCTGACGCGCGCCCACGACGCCTTGGCGGCCGAGCGCCGCCGCATGCCCTGGATGGCGGTCGAGAAACCATATGAATTCGCCGGTCCGAACGGCAAGGCGAGCCTTCTCGACCTGTTCGAGGGACGCCGCCAGTTGATCGTCTATCGCGCGTTCTTCGAGCCGGGCGTTTATGGCTGGCCGGACCACGCCTGCCGCGGCTGTTCGCTCGGCGCCGACCAGGTCTCCGACCTCGCGCACCTCAACGCGCGCGACACGACGCTCGCCTACGTCTCGCGCGCGCCCTACGCCGACATCGTCCGCCTGAAGGCGCGGATGGGTTGGACGATGCCATGGTATTCGTTCGAGGGGACCTTCGACGCCGACTTCGGCGTCGATCTCTGGCACGGGCACAATGTCTTCATCCGCCACGGCGGGCGCATCTTCCGCACCTACTTCACCAACAACCGCGGCGACGAAGCGTTGGGCACGACGTGGAGCTACCTCGACCTGACGCCGCTCGGACGCCAGGAGACATGGGAGGATTCGCCCGCCGGCTATCCCCAGTCGCCCCCCTACAAATGGTGGAACTGGAATGACAACTACGGGACGGACGCCACGCCGGACAACAAGTGGGTCGAAGTCTCGGACGCGGGCGAGGCGGCGTTCCGCAAGGCGAGCGCGGACGTACGCGCGTGAACGCAATTTTCGCGCAAAAGGGCGCGACCCCGCCAAGGGGGCGCGCTCCGCTCGCGCGCCGAAGCGCGGCGTGGCTGGGCCTTCTGGCCGCGCCGACCTTCGCGGCAATGGCGATCACGACGCATGCGCTGGGCGGCGACGGGATGAGCGCCATGTGCGGCGCCCCGTCGCCGCTTGGCGGAATGGACGCCATGTATGCGCTAATGAGTTTTTTCCACTTGACGCCGTGGCTGCGTCGAATCGACGGGAAACGAGCTTGAACATCGGGATTACGGGATTGCGGTGACATGATAGCGATTTCATCATGGGATCGGACCGAATGGACCTCCCTTGATGGCTCGCCTTGCGCGCGTCGTCGTCCCCGGCGTTCCCCATGTTGTCACCCAACGCGGCAATCGCGGCATGGCGATCTTCGCCGGGCCCGTCGAAACGATGCGGAGCGTCGGCAAGGAGATCGGTAGGCGAAATCATGCGATCGGTATCATGTCCCCGCAATTCCGTGGATTGATCCGCCACCCTCCGCCTCAGCGCATCGCCCCTCCGCCTCAGCGCACCGCCCGCACCGCCGCCAAGGTCCCCCTGCCGGCCACATCGGCATAGGCGCGCGCGAGCGCGTCGACGAAGTCGCCGTCGCGCGGCAGGTCGTCGCCGAACACGGCGGCGAAGCCGAGATAGGCGGCGACGACCTCGTCCGCGCCCGCGCTGCGCTGGTCGGGCGCGCCGGTCCAGCGCGCGAACACCGGATCGTCGATGGCGAACGCCTGGCCTTCGTCGTCGAAGCCACCGCAGGAGCGGATCCAGAGCGCGACCGCCATCGCGGTGGCGCCGAACGGCCGGCCGGCCTTGCGCAGGTCGCGCAGGCCGCCGAGCAGTCGCTGGGGCACTTTCTGCGAGGCGTCCATCGCGATCTGCGCCGTGCGATGGGGCAGCGCGCGATTGGCGAAGCGCGCGGCGAGCCGGGCCGCGTAATCGCGCGCCGCCGGCTCGCCGACAGCCAAGGTCGGGGCGACCTCGCGCCAATAGGCGTCGACGAAGCCGCGGATGGCGGGATCGGCGAAGGCCTCGGCCACGGTGGCGAAGCCGGCGAGCCGGCCCGCTGCGGCGATGGACGTGTGCGCGCCGTTCAACAGGCGCAGCTTCATGTGCTCATGGGGCGCGACGTCGGCGACGAACTCGACGCCCGCCTCTTCGAGCCGCGGACGGCCGGAAGGGAAGCGATCCTCGACCACCCATTGCGAGAACGGCTCGCAGACGGTCGGCCACGCGTCCTCGAGCCCGAGCGCGGCGGCGATCTCGGCGCGGTCGGAATCCGTGGTGGCGGGCACGATGCGGTCGACCATGCAGGAAGGGAACGCGATCTCGTCTTCCACGAAGCGCGCCAGCGCGGGATCGCGCCGCCGCGCGAAGGCGAGCACGGCCTTGCGAACGGTGGCGCCGTTGTGAGGGAGGTTGTCGCAGGACAGCACGGTGAACGGCGGCGCGCGCTGGGCGCGGCGGCGCGCGATCGCGGCGGCGAGGAACCCCAGCGGCGTGCGAGGCGCGCCGCCGGCGAGGTCGTGGTCGAGGTCGGCGTCGCCGGTGCGCAGGGCGCCGCCGGCGATGTCGATGCAATAGCCCTTCTCGGTCACCGTCAGGGTCACGATGCGCACGCGCGGGTCGCACAGGGCGTCGAGCAGGCGGCCGGGCGCCTCGGGCGCCACCAGCACGTCGGAGATCGAGCCGATCACGCGGTGGCGCGTGCCGGAATCCGCGCGAACCGCCAGCCCATAGAGCCCGTCCTGGGGGCCGAGCGCGTCGCGCACGTCGCCCTTGCGCAGCGAGGCGGCGACGATGCCCCAGCCGGTCTCGCCCGCCGCCAGCCGGTCGTCGACATAGACCGCCTGGTGGCAGCGATGGAATGCGCCGACGCCCAGATGCACGATGCCCGGCGACACGTCGGCGCGATCGTAGGCCGGCCGCGCCACGGCGGAGGGCAGGGCGGACAGGGTCGCGTTCGATAGGCGTCGCAAGGCAGCCTCCGGGGTCGGCCGACGCGACGTGCCCGCAGGCGGCGGCGCGCGTCAAGCGGGTTGCCGCTCTCGCCGATTCGACCTAACGAGCGGCCTCGCTTTTCGAGGGCGCCAGCCGCCCATTGGACGCCCGATGACCGCTCCCGCCCACGACAAGCTGCTGATCGTCGATTTCGGCTCGCAGGTGACCCAGCTGATCGCGCGTCGCGTGCGCGAGGCCGGCGTCTATTGCGAGATCGCGCCGTTCCAGTCGGCCGCCCGCGCCTTCGGCGACATGAAGCCCAAGGCCGTCGTCCTGTCGGGCGGGCCGGCTTCGGTGCTCGACGCGGGATCGCCCCGCGCGCCCGACGCGATCTTCGCCTCCGGCGTGCCGATCCTGGCGATCTGCTACGGCCAGCAGACGATGGCGACCCAGCTCGGCGGCACGGTGGAGGGCGGCCACGCGCGGGAATTCGGCCGCGCGGCGCTCGACGTGCGCGAACGTTGCGCGCTGTTCGATGGGCTATGGAAGCCCGGCGACCGGCCCGACGTGTGGATGAGCCACGGAGACCGGGTGGCAAGGCTGCCGCCGGGCTTCCGCGTCGTGGCGACCTCGCAGAACGCGCCCTTCGCCGTGATCGCCGACGAGGCGAAGCGCCGCTACGGCACGATGTTCCACCCGGAGGTGGTGCACACGCCCGACGGCGCCGCGCTGATCGCCAACTTCGTCCACAAGGTCGCCGGCCTGAAGAGCGACTGGACGATGGCCGCCTTCCGCGAGGAGGCCAAGGCGCGCATCCGCGAGCGGGTCGGCCGGGGCCGCGTGATCTGCGGGCTGTCGGGGGGCGTCGACAGCGCGGTCGCCGCGGTGCTGATCCACGAGGCGATCGGCGAGCGCCTGACCTGCATCTTCGTCGACCACGGCCTGATGCGCGAGGGCGAGGGCGCGGAGGTCGTGCGGCTGTTCCGCGACCATTACAACATTCCGTTGGTGGCGCTCGACGCCTCGGAGCGATTCTTGGCCGCGCTCGAGGGCGTCGAGGAACCCGAGGCCAAGCGCAAGATCATCGGTCGCCTGTTCGTGGAAGCGTTCGACGCCCAAGCGCGCGCCATCGCCGCCGACGGCCGCGGGCCGGTAGGGTTCCTCGCGCAAGGCACGCTCTACCCGGACGTGATCGAGAGCGCGTCGTTCTCGGGCGGACCTTCGGTGACGATCAAGTCGCACCACAACGTCGGCGGGCTGCCCGAGCGCATGGACTTGAAGCTGGTCGAGCCCTTGCGCGAATTGTTCAAGGACGAGGTGCGCAAGCTCGGCCGCGAACTCGGCCTGCCGCAGGCCTTCGTCGGCCGGCATCCGTTTCCCGGTCCCGGCCTCGCGATCCGGCTGCCGGGCGGCGTGACGGCGGAGAAGCTCGCGATCCTGCGCAAGGCGGACGCGATCTATCTCGACGAGATCCGCAAGGCCGGCCTCTACGACGCGATCTGGCAGGCCTTCGCGGTGCTGCTGCCCGTCAAGACGGTGGGCGTGATGGGCGACGGGCGCACCTACGACCACGTCTGCGCCTTGCGCGCCGTGACCTCGGTCGACGGCATGACGGCGGATTTCTACCCGTTCGACATGGGTTTTTTGGGGCGCGCCGCGACCCGCATCATCAACGAGGTGCGCGGCATCAACCGCGTCGTCTACGACATCACCTCAAAACCGCCCGGAACAATTGAATGGGAGTAAAAAATGTCCTCTGAAATCTGGGAACCGGTCGGAGTCGTCGTAGAACGGGATCCGATATTCATCGGGGGGATAAACCTTTGGGAGCATAAATGGGGGTCGCTGCACGAGCCTCGCGTCACGTTGCCACATCCAAGCTACCCTTCGCAAAAGCACGAACTGAATATTTACGAGATAAAGAGCGGTGATACGCGTATAAAATTTGCCGCAGGAGAGCTTTCTAACGGAGTTTACGGTTTTTACAAACCTGCGGAAAACTAGGGGCATTTCATGCATGCCAGACCGAAAAAATGATTGAAGCAAAATTAAAAAGGGGGAAATGAACATGCCGAAAATTGAAAAATCGCCCGCCGCCGCGATTGAAGAAAGCCTGACGTTCGACGATGTGTTGCTGCTCCCCGGCGCATCCGACGTGCAGCCGGCGGATGTGGACGTGACAACGCGGCTCACACGCAACATATCGCTCAACGTGCCGCTGCTTTCCGCCGCGATGGACACGGTGACGGAGGCGGACACGGCAATCGCTTTGGCGCAGGCGGGCGGCATCGGCATCGTCCACCGCAATCTGCCGCCCGAAGTGCAGGCAGCCCAGATCCGCCGCGTCAAGCGCTACGAATCAGGCATGGTCGATGCGCCGATCACCATCCGCCCCGACGCAACGCTCGCCGAAGCCTTCAACGTCATGAAGCAAAACCGCATCTCCGGCATTCCGGTGACGCAGGAGAACGGCAAGCTCGTCGGCATCCTCACCAACCGCGACGTGCGCTTCGCCGAAAACCAAAAGCAAAAGGTCAGCGACCTGATGACCTCCGAAAATCTCGTCACCGCGCCGCGCAACATCAGCAAGGAAAAAGCCAAGAAACTCCTCCACCAGCACCGCATCGAGAAACTGCTGGTGGTGGATGCGGGCGGCCATTGCATCGGCCTGATCACAGTTAAAGATATTGAAAAATCGCAGCTCTACCCCACCGCCTGCAAGGACGAG
>JAGWKJ010000427.1 GCA_028865375.1 Hyphomicrobiales bacterium
TCCAAATCTTGGTGAATTTATCTCCATCGTTCTCCGCGCATTTCACCAGTTCGGAGAGGATGCGGGTCGCCACGGCGCGCCGGATCGCGGCGAGCAACGGGCTCTCCTGGATCATCTCGCGTGACACGTTGAGCGGCAGGTCGGCGCTGTCGACCACGATTTTCACGAAGCGCAGCCAGCCCGGCAGCAGGCTCGCCTCGCCGTCGATCAGCACGCGGCGGACGTAGAGCTTGCCCCGCCCCTTGCGTTCGGGATCGAACAGGTCGAGCGGCCGGGCGGCCGGCACGAAGGCGAGCGCGGTGAACTCCTGACGCCCTTCGGCGTGCCAATGCACGGTCAGTGCGGGCGCATCGACTTGGCCGGAAAGCGTCTTGAAAAAATCGGCGTAAGCCTCTTCCGTTACCTCCGATTTCGGCTTCAACCACAGCGCCGCGCCGTCGCTGGTGCGCTTCGGCGCCTCGCCCGGCTTGGCCACGAGGTCGATCGGCACCGCCACCGCGCCCGAATGTTCGCGCAGCAGATCTTCGATCCGCCAGGCGTCGAGGAACTCGTCCGCTTCGTCCTTGATCGAAAGGCGCACGCGGGTGCCGGCGCGCGCGAGGCGCTCGCCCTCGCCCGCCGGAGCGATCTCGTAATCGCCGCCACCCTGCGAGCGCCAGACCCAAGTCGCCTCGTCGCCGGCACGCCGGCTGACGACCTCCACCGACGATGCCACCATGAAGGACGAGTAGAAACCGATGCCGAATTGGCCGATCAGCCGCGCGCCCTCCTTGCCCGCCTCTTCCGCCGTCAGCTTGTCCAAGAAAGCGCGGGTGCCCGAACGCGCGATGGCGCCCAACGCGTGGACCAGGTCGTCATGCGACATGCCGATGCCGTCGTCGGCGACTTCCAGCGTCTTTGCTTCCGGATCGAGCGAGACGCGGATGGCATAGCCGTCGGGCGGCGCGAGGTCGGGCGTCGTCAACGCCTCGTAGCGGAGTTTTTCACAGGCGTCGGCGGCGTTGGAGACCAGCTCGCGCAGGAACACGGAACGGTCCGAATAGACCGAATGGACCATGAGATGCAGCAGACGTTCGACGTCGGCTTCGAAACGGCGGCGTTCGGTCTTCGGGGCGGCGGCTTCGATCACGGGGCACTCGCTCGGAATGGATCGGTCGCGCGGAAAGGTCGCGCGCCGCCCATATCGGCGGGGCGTTCGGGCTTGGCAAGGGGCGGATGGAGCGGGCCGGTCGACGAAAAAGAAGGACCGGTCGCATCGCTGCGACCGGTCCCAGCGCTTCGTTACGCGGTGACGCCCTGCCGGCCGGGGGGCTGGGGGGCTGACTGACCAGCCGGCAAGACGACCTCCGAAGCCGCTGCAAGTTTATCGCCCGCCAGTGCGGCGGGGGATTGTCGGGATATGGGCGGAATGAAGAATTTCGCCAGCGTGGCATCGGGTCGCGGCCGCGGCCGTTTTTCCCGGAGAATCGCGTAAAAGCCGGCCATGACCGATCCGTTCCTGGGCGTAGCGCGCTCCCATTCCGGCCGGACCTGGCGGGCACGGCTGGACGGGCCCGGCGAAGCGCGCGCGCAGGCTCTGGAGGCCCTGAACGGGCTCGATCCCGCGCTCGCCCGCATCCTC
>JAGWKJ010000428.1 GCA_028865375.1 Hyphomicrobiales bacterium
CGCAGGGCGGAAACGCGGTGGGTCGGCTCGCCGTCGTCGCGGCCGAGCGCGGCGGACGGAAAATATCCGACGTAGCCGTCGCCCTCGATCTGGCCCCACGCCCAACCTCGCCGCATCTCGTAGACGGCGACGCGCTCGCCGCGAAGCGCCTCGGTGTCCAGCGGGGCGCCGGAATCGGGCGCCCGCCGCACCGGGCAGACGGCCGTGACCACGCGGTGCGGCCTGCCTTCGGCATAGCGCGGCGCCTCCACCTGCCCGGCGAGATGCGCGGCGGCGAGGTCGGCCCGGGCGGGCGTGACGCGGGGATCGAGGGTCATCGTGTCCTCATTTCGCGCGCGGCGCGGCCAGCGCGGCGGCCGGGGCGAATCGGGGCAGGCGCCGTCGCGCGAAACCGACCGGACGGTAGAGTTGCTTGGTCGCCTCCACCACCAGCACGCCGGCGCCGGGCAGCGAGAAACGCGCGCCGAAGCGCTCGAAGGCGGTGGCCGTGCGCAGCGCGAAGCCGCCCTGCGAGGGCGCGCCGTAGAGCGCCTCGCCCGAAAAGATCGGCGAGAACAGGGTCTCGCGCATCAGGTCGTAGATCTGCTTGCGAGAATAAGGCTGGCCGGAGCCGAACGGCGTGCGTTCGCTGCGCGACCAGAGCCCTCCGCGCGCCGGCGCCACGACGATCATCCGCCCGCCCGGCGTCAGCGCGCGCCAAGCCTCCGCCAGAAGGTCGCGCGGCCGCTCCGCGGTCTCCAGCGCATGGACGATCAGAAGCCTGTCGATCGAGCCGTCGGGAAACGGCAGCGCGTCGGTCTCCACGAGCACCGCGCGCGACGCGCCCTCCGCGGGCCAGTTGACCACGCCCTGCTCGGCCGGCATCGCGGCCATGACGCGCATCGATTCGTCGCGGAACCGTTCGAGATAGGGCGGCGCATAGCCGAGCCCGAGCACCGTGAGGCCGACGCAGCTCTCCCAGCGCGCGCGCAGCACGCGGCCCACCAGCCGGCGCGCGACGTCGCCCAGCGGCGTCGAATAGAACGCGCGGATGTCGACGATGTCGGGCGTCACGTCCGCGGGCCGGGCATCGGGCTCAGTCGCCTTCGCCCGGATTGGGCGAGAACTGGGTCGCGAGCTTGTCGGGCTTGCCGTCCCATTCCTTCGCGTCGGCGGGCGCCTCGCGCTTGACCGTGATGTTGGGCCAAGTCTTGGCGTATTCGACGTTGAGCTTCAGCCATTTTTCGAGGCCCGGCTCGGTGTCCGGCTTGATCGCCTCCGCCGGACACTCGGGCTCGCAGACGCCGCAATCGATGCATTCGTCGGGATGGATCACGAGCATGTTCTCGCCCTCGTAGAAGCAATCCACGGGGCACACCTCGACGCAATCCATGTACTTGCACTTGATGCAGTTCTCGACGACGACGTAGGTCATGGGCGCCCCTCGCGCGGCGTCAGCCCGAGAAATTGAAACATCAGCTCGAGCTGGCTGTTGAGCATGTGAATGCCGAAGTGGATGCGATAGCCGCGGTCCTTGGCGGCGATCAGCAGCGGCGTCATGTCCGGCTTCATCACCACCTCGGCGACCAGCGCCGTCTTGTCGACGCTGCCGAGGTCGAAGGAATGGCCGTCGTCCGG
>JAGWKJ010000105.1 GCA_028865375.1 Hyphomicrobiales bacterium
CCACCACGCCGGCGACCGCCAAGGCGATGGCGGCCAGCGTCGCGCCGGACGGCCGTTCGCCCAGCGCGAGCAGGGAGACGAGCGCCACCGTCACCGGCTCGGTCTTGATGTAGGCGGTGCCGACCGCGAAATCGCGCCGTTGCATCGCCGACAGCATGAACAAGGTCGCGAGGACCTGTGTGAACCCGGCTGCCGCGGCCCAGCCGAGCGTGGCCGGCCCCGGTCGCGGAATCGGCACGAAATGGGCGAGCGCGCCCAGCGCGGCGAGCGCGAACGGCCAGCCGAACACGAAGCGCGTCTGCGTCGCGCCCATCCGGCCCAGCTTCGGCGCCAGCGCGCTCTGCACCGCGTTGCGGAACGTCTGCGCGAGCGCGGCGGCGAGCGTGAAGGCGATCCAGATCATCCGGCGGGGGCTTGCACGAACGGGCCCCGCGCGTCCAGCGGGGCGGAAACGGATCGGATCTTGCGCATCGCGTCTCGACCGCTGCCGACATCGCACCCGTACCACCGTCGTCTTTGCGAGCGAAGCGAAGCAATCCAGTCGTCTGGCATTGCCGCATCGCCGGATTGAAAGGCGTCTGGATTGCTTCGTCGCTTTCGCTCCTCACAAAGACGGAGAGGACGAGGCACGCGGACAGAGGGCCAGGACAGGGACGGCGAGGGCGTGCGCGTAGGCCGTCGCAAAAGTCGCACCCGAATCGCCGCCGTCTTTGCGAACGCAGCGAAGCAATCCGGACTTCTGGAAAGTGCCGTCCCATGGCGCGGGGTCGCTGGATCGCTTCGTCGCTGACGCTCCTCGCAAAGACGGAGAGGGCGCGGGACGAAGACCGCGCAAGCACGCCCGCCGCCGGAAGTGAAGGCGCCGGACGACTGGACCCCGGATCGCCCCATCGCTCAGGCCGCGGCCGCGGCGCCGTCCTCGCGCGGCCGATAGGAAAGCGCCTCGGCGAGGTGGACGCGCGCGACCGCCTCGGCGCCATCGAGGTCGGCCAGCGTGCGCGCGAGCTTCAGCGTGCGGTGATAGCCGCGCGCCGAAAGCCGCATTCGCTCCGCCGCCTCGCGTAGCAGGCGCAGGCCGTCGCCGGCGGGCCGCGCGACCTCCTCGACCGCGGAGGCCGGCGCCGCCGCGTTGGTCGAAACGCCCGGCAGGCCGAGCGCGTCATAGCGCTTGCGCTGGCGCGCGCGGGCGGCCGCCACGCGCTCGGCGACGGCGGCGGACTCCTCGCTCGGCGCGGGCGCGATCAGGTCGGCGGCGGTCACCGCGCCGACCTCGATGGCGAGGTCGAAGCGATCGAGCAGCGGGCCCGACAGTCGCGCGGCATATTGCGCCATGCAGCGCGCGTTGGGTTGGCGTTTGCAAGCGTAGCCGGGCTCCGTCGCGTGGCCGCAGCGGCACGGGTTCATCGCCGCCACGAGCTGGAAGCGCGCCGGATAGACGACGCGGTGGTTGGCCCGCGCGATCGCGACCTCGCCGGTCTCGATGGGTTGGCGCAGCCCGTCGAGCGCCTGGGGATGGAACTCCGGCAATTCGTCGAGGAAGAGCACGCCGTGATGGGCGAGCGAGACCTCGCCCGGCCGCGCCGATACGCCCCCGCCCACCAGCGCTGCCATCGAGGCGGAATGGTGCGGCGCGCGGAACGGCCGACGGTCGGTGAGCTCGCCGCCCGCCAGCGCGCCGGCGACCGAATGGACCATCGACACTTCGAGCAATTCGCGCGGCGACAGCGGCGGCAGGATCGAGGGCAGGCGCTGCGCCAACATCGACTTGCCGGCGCCGGGCGGCCCGTTCATCAGCAGGTTGTGGCCGCCCGCCGCAGCGATTTCGAGCGCCCGGCGCGCGCCCTCCTGCCCCTTGATGTCGCGCAGGTCCGGCACGCCCGACGCCGGCGCGCGCATCGCCGGACGCGGTCGCGACAGCACCTGCGCGCCCGAGAAATGGTTGACGAGCTGGATCAGCGAGGCGGGCGCGAGGATCTCGATGTCGGAGGACGCCCAAGCCGCTTCCGACCCGCTGGCGGCCGGGCAGATCAAGCCGTGGCCGCGCGCGTTGGCCGCCACCGCCGCGGGCAGCGCGCCGGCCACCGCCGCGATGGCGCCGTCGAGCGCCAGCTCGCCCAGCACCGTGAAGCCCGCCAGCGCGTCGGCGGGGATCGCGCCGATCGCCGCCATCACGCCGAGCGCGATCGGGAGGTCGTAATGGCTGCCCTCCTTGGGCATGTCGGCGGGCGCGAGATTGACCACGATGCGGCGCGCCGGCAACGCGAGGCCCGACGCGGTGAGCGCGGCGCGGACGCGCTCGCGCGACTCGGCCACCGCCTTGTCGCCGAGGCCGACGACGCCGAAGAACACGTTGCCGCTGGAAATCTGCACTTGGACGTCGACGGGCTTGGCTTCGATGCCCTCGAACGCAACCGTGGCAACGCGAACGACCATGGCCATCCCCCCGGATCGCCGTCACGTTATGGCACGGCTTCACGCTTGGCAAGAACAATAAGAGAACATTCAGGGTGCGAATCGGCGGCGTCGGAATCGGCCGTCGCGGCATCGCGGCCGAAGGCCGTCAAGCGCCAATGCGGCGATCGGACGCGGGTCGCGGGCCGCAGAGATCGCGCGTTTCGTTAAGGTCCTTCCGATTTTCCGTTTGCGAAATATTAGGGATCGCTTAATCACGCCAAGCAGAAGAGTTTTCCCGGGTTCGAAGCGCAGGGATGAGCACCACCGAACGTCATGGCCTCATCGGCGCCGGCGTGCAGCGTCGTCTGGCCGTCGTCTGGCGTTTCGCTCGCGGCCTCGTGCGCGCCGACGAGGCGTTCCTCGCGGTGGTCGCCGCCTTCACCGGTGTCATCGCGGGAACCGCCACCGCGGCGCTGTCGATCATCGTGCAGCGCATTCTCGAAGCCGTATTCCGCGTGCATTGGGGCGAACGGCTCACGGCGGCCGCCTCCGTCGATCCTTGGCTCGCCTTCGGCGCGCCGGTCGTGGGCGGGCTGGTGCTCGGGCTCGTCACCGACGAAATCGTGCGCCGGCGCTGGAAGCGTCGCCTGCCGGTCGACCCGATCGAGGCCAACGCGCTGCACGGCGGCCGGATGTCGCTGACCGACACCGCGCTGCTGACGTTGCAGAACATCATATCGAACGGCTTCGGCGCCTCGATCGGGCTGGAGGCCGGCTTCACGCAGCTGGGCAGCGCGCTGTCGTCGCGGGTCGGGCAATGGCTCGGCTCGCGCCGCGCGGACATGCGCGTGCTGGTGGGCTGCGGCGCGGGCGGGGCGATCGCGGCCGCGTTCCACGCCCCGCTGACGGGCGCGTTCTACGGCTTCGAGCTCGTGATCGGCGTCTATTCGATCGCCAACCTGACGCCGGTGATGGTGGCCTCGCTGTTCGCGGTGCTGGTGAACATCCAGCTCGTCGGGCCGGCGCCGACGCTGCCGTCGATGGCGGTGGCGGTGTCGCCGGAGACCGGCGCGGCGGCGGCGGCTCTGGGCGCGATCTGCGCGATGTTCGGCATCGCGCTGATGACGGGCTCGACGCTGGTCGAGCGCCTGATGCGCGAGAGCGGCCTGCCGACGTTCCTGCGCCCGATGTTCGGCGGCCTCGTGGTGGGCGCGCTGGCGCTCTATTCGACGCAAGTGCTGTCGTCGGGCCACGGCGCGCTCGAGAGCATCGTGACGTCGCAAGCGTCGCTGACCGCGATCGCGCTGCTGCTCGCCGCCAAGGCGGTGGCGTCCTCGGTGTCGATCGGGGCGGGCTTCCGCGGCGGATTGTTCTTCGCCGCGCTGTTCCTCGGCGCGATGATCGGCAAGGTCGCGGCGGCCGCGGGCATGGCGAGCCTCGCGCCGGGCCTGTCGTCGGACACGTTCGCGGTGATCGGCATGGCGGCGCTCGCCGCCGCGGTCGTCGGCGGCCCGCTGACGATGGCGTTCTTGGCGCTCGAAATGACGGCCGACTTCCGCCTTTCCGTGCTGGCGCTTACGGCGGTGGTCGCCGCGTCGCTGACGGTCCGGCGCGCGTTCGGCTATTCGTTCGCGACTTGGCGATTGCACTTGCGCGGCGAGAGCATCCGCAGCGCGCACGACGTCGGCTGGATCCGCGACCTCACGGTGGGCGGCATGATGCGGCGCGACGCGCCCTCGGCGAGCGCGGGGCTCAGCCTCGCCGCGTTCCGCCGCCTCTATCCTCTGGGCTCGACGCACCGCGTCACGCTGGTCGACGAGAACAAGCGCTACGTCGGACTGTTGCCGGTGCCGCTCGCGCATTCGGATTCCAACGATCCCGCGCTCGACGAACCGGTGGCGGGGCTCGCCATCCTCGGCGGCAACTACCTGACCCCGAAGATGAACGCCAAGGAGGCGATGGCCGCCTTCGACGACAGCGAGGCCGAGGCGCTCGCCGTGGTGGAATCGAAGGCCGACCCGAAGGTCGTGGGCCAGCTCACGGAGGCGCACGTGCTCAAGCGCTATTCGGAGGAATCCGAGCGGCGCCGGCGCGAGCAGACCGGCGAGTGAAGGGCCGCCGCGGCGCGACGGTCCCGTCGCGAAATACGCCGCGCACGTCCCGTTTCACGCCCTTGCGCCCGGCGACGAAACCGCCTACACGGGCCGCCGTGCGATGCGCCCGTAGCTCAGCTGGATAGAGCACCAGACTACGAATCTGGGGGTCAGAGGTTCGAATCCTTTCGGGCGCGCCATTTATTGCCGGTCTCGCGACTCGGCGGAGGCCGTCGTGCCGCGTGACCGGATCGGCGGCCGTCGTCGCATCGCCGAGCGCAGCACCGTATACATGCGTTCGTCCGTGCTCTGGGAAACGTTGAAACGCAGATATCCCGTCGCCGTCTGCGCGAGGCTGAAGACGTTTCCGGGCGCCAACACGACGTTTTCGGCGAGTGCGGTCTTGGCGATATCCGCGGCGTCGAGACCATCGGGCAAAAGGCACCACAGGAACATGCCGGCTTGCGGTTCGAGCCACGGCTCGATGCCGAGGCCCTTGAGGCGCACCGCGACGTCGGAACGCGCGCGCGCGAGGCGATCGCGCAACCCCTCCAGATGCTTGCGATATCCGCGACCGGCGAGCGCGGCGAGCACGAGTTCCGCGTCGAGCGCCCCGCCGCCGAACGACGTGGCGATCTTCAAGTCGATGAGGCCCTCGATCCATTCTGGCTTCGCGGCGATGAACCCGCATCGTGCGGCGGCCGACAGGGTCTTTGAGAAGCTGCCGACGTGGATGACGCGATCCAGCCCGTCGAAGGCGGCCAGGCGCGGCGCCGGGGCAAGCTCGAAGTCGGCGAAGATGTCGTCCTCGACGATGACCGTCGCGTACTGATCCGCCAACTTCAGCACGCGGTGAGCGACGACCGGCGACAAGGTGGCGCCGGTCGGGTTGTGGACGGCCGAATTGGTGATGTAGAGGCGCGGACGGTGCTCCGCCATCGCGGCGGCGAACGACCGCACGTCCGGTCCGTCGGGCGCATACGGCACGCTCACCGCGCGGGCGCGGTGCGCGCGCAGAAGCGCCTGAAAATTGAAATAGCACGGGTCGTCGATCAAGACGGCGTCGCCCGGCGACAGCAGTAAACGGCAAATCAGGTCCATCGCCTGCGTGCCGCTCTCCGTCAGCATGACTTGGTCGGGCGACGCCTCTATGCCGCGTTCGGCGATGCGCCGAACGATGAGCCGGCGCAAGGGCGGCAAGCCCAGCGGCGAGGCGTAGTCGAACAGCACCGCGTCGTCCGCCCGTGAGAGCTCGCGGAGGGCTCGACGCATGCCGCCCCGAGGCAGCCAAGAGCGCGGAAGCCAGCCACAACCGGGCTTGAGCGCGCGCTCGTCGGCTTCCAGCGATTGACGCGAAACCCAGAGGGGGTCGACGGTCCGTTCGATCCTCGGACCGACCTCCGACAGCGCGAGCGGCACGGTCCGTCCGGCGACGTAGAAGCCTGAACCCGGTCGCGAGACGATGTCGCCATCGTTGACCAACCGGTCGTATGCTTCGACGACCGTGGACACCGATACCCGCATCGTCCTCGCCAAACCGCGGACCGAGGGCAACTTTTCGCCGGGCGCCAGCGCGCGTCCGGCGATTCGGCCGCTGATCGTGGCCATGACCTGCCCGATGCGCGTGATGGCCATCCGTACTGGTCCTTGAACCAAAACAGTCGTCGAGAATTGTATTGCGCCGTATCTGGAGTCCGCAACCGCTCGCCCGCATACCGCGCACGACGACAGGAGCGCGCCATGGAGCGGTCGACGAGCGGATGGATGAACGGATTGATCGGGGTCATCGTCTTCAGCGGGTCGTTGCCCGCCACCCGAGTGGCGGTTCAGGCATTCGATCCGGTCTTCCTGACCGTCGCCCGCGCCTCCATCGCGGGATTCCTCGGTCTCGGCCTGCTGTTGGCGTTCAAGGAACCTCGCCCGGGCCGCCGAGACGCGTTGTCCTTGGTCATCGTGGCGTTCGGCGTCGTCGTAGGGTTCCCCCTGTTGACCGCGCTCGCCCTGCGCCACGTCACGTCGGCACATTCGATCGTCTTCGTCGGCTTGCTGCCGCTGGCGACCGCCGTCTTCGGCGTCGTTCGCGGCGGCGAACGCCCCGCACCGGCATTCTGGATTTTCTCGGCGCTGGGAAGCGCCTTGGTCGCGGGCTTCGCCGTATCCCAGGGCTTGACCGCTTCGCCGGTCGGCGACGCACTGATGTTCGCCGCCATCGTCGTCTGTGGCTTGGGCTACGCGGAAGGCGCCAAGCTGTCCCGCGCACTTGGCGGTTGGCAGACGATCTGCTGGGCTCTGGTCGTTTCGCTGCCCCTCACGATCTCGATGACGTTCGCATATTGGCCGCCGACGCTCGCCGGGATCGGGGCGCCGGCGTGGATCGGCTTGGCCTATGTGTCCATTTTCAGCATGCTCGTGGGGTTCATTTTCTGGTATCGCGGCCTGGCGCAGGGCGGCATCGCTTCGGTGGGCCAGTTGCAGCTCTTGCAGCCGTTCTTCGGCCTGGCGCTGGCGGCGACGTTGCTCCGCGAGCCCGTCACGCCGGCGATGCTGTCCGTCGCCGTCGCCGTCATAGGCTGCGTGGTCGGCGCACGGAGGTTCGCGAGGCGAGACGCGATCGGCGCGCGCGCGCCGGGCGTTCCGTGAAGTCGGCGGCGCCGAATTCCGCGGCGACATCGGAGACTCGCGGCATTGCCCTCTCCGCGACGGCGCCCCCTCAGAACGGCAGCTTCATGCCCGGCGGCAACGGCATTCCGGCCGTGACGCCCTTCATGCGCTCTTCGACGAGGCGGTCCGCCTTGCCCCGCGCATCCTCGTGCGCGGCGAGGATCAGGTCTTCGAGCATCTCCGCCTCCTCGGGCTTCAGCAGCGAGGGGTCGATGGCGATCGCCTTCATGCCGCCCTTGGCGGCCAGCGTGACCTTGACCGCGCCTCCGCCGGCCTGGCCCTCGACCGTCAGGTCGGCGAGTTCGTCCTGCGCCGCTTTCAGCCGCGCCTGCATCGCCTGCGCCTGCTTCATCAAGCCCATCATGTCGCGCATGTCGGATCCTTCGTGGTCGGTCGGCGCCGCGATCAGAGATCGTCGGGCGAGACGTCGTCGGGGTTGAATTCGTCGAGGCCGAACGCCTCTTCGTCGTCGACCGCCGTCATGGCGGGCGCGGGCGGCGCCTCTTCGGGCGCAGGCGCTTCGCCCGACCGGCGCACCGCGACGATCTCGGCGCCGGGGAAGGCGGCCAGCGCCGCCGCCACCAAAGGCGCGGCGGCCGCCTCGTCGACGATGGCGCGCGCGCTGGCGGCGCGGCGCTCCTTGGCGGTCGGCGCGCCGCCGGACTTGGCCACGACGATCATCCAGCGATCGCCGGTGAGCGCTTGCAGGCCGCGCGCCAGCGAATGGGCGAGATCGGCCGGC
>JAGWKJ010000106.1 GCA_028865375.1 Hyphomicrobiales bacterium
CACCTCGTCGAAGATCAGCAATATGCCGTGCCGGTCGCAGATCTCGCGCAGCCGCTTCAGATAGCCCTTGGGCGCGGGCAGCACGCCGGTGGAGCCCGCCATCGGCTCGACGATGCAGGCGGCGATCGTCGTGTCGCCGTGCAGCGCCACCAGCCGCTCGAGGTCGTCGGCGAAATGCGCCCCCCAGTCGGGTTAGCCCTTGGTGAACGCTTGATGTTCGCGGTCGTAGGTCGCGCGCAGGTGGTCGGCGCCCGCGATCATCGAGCCGAAGAACTTGCGGTTGTTGACCATGCCGCCGACCGCGATGCCGCCGAAGCCGACGCCGTGGTAGCCGCGTTCGCGGCCGATCAGGCGCTGGCGCGAGCCTTCGCCGCGGACGTTGTGGTAGGCGAGCGCGATCTTCAGCGCGGTGTCGGCGGCCTCCGAGCCAGAGTTGCAGAAGAACACGTGGTCGAGGTCGGCGGGCGCGAGCGCGGCGATCCGCGACGCGAGCGCGAAGGCCTGCGGATGCGCGAACTGGAAGTTCGGCGCGAAATCGAGCTCGGTCGCCTGGCGCCGGATCGCCTCCACGATGGGTGCGCGGTTGTGCCCGGCGTTGACGCACCACAGGCCGGCCGCGGCGTCGATCAGCGCGCGGCCGTCGGGCGCGTAATAGTGCATGTCCTTGGCGCGCGAGATCAGCCGCGGCCGCTTCTTGAAGGCGCGATTGGGCGTGAAAGGCAGCCAGAACGCGTCGAGGTCGTTGGGGACGTCCGCGCGCGGCGGGGTCTTTGTGATCGCGATGTTGGCGGACGCTACGGTCGAGGACATGGGCGGCTCCGGTTTCCGGCCGCCTCCTTAGCAGTCGCGGCCCGCGTGCGCGACGGCCTTCCGCCTCACCCGCGCAGCGCCAGACGCGCGAGCAGGGCCACGATCCCCAGCGCGGCCGCTCCGGCGATCCACAATGCGACGAACCAGGCGAGCTTGCGGCTCAATGGTATCCGGCCTCCGGGTCCACGCGTCCGCGGAACACCCAATAGGAATAGGCCGTGTAGGCGAGGATCATCGGCACCAGCACGACCGCGCCCACCAGCAGGAATCGGAGGCTCGCGTCGGGCGCCGCCGCCTGCCAGATCGTGACGCTGGGGGGCACGATATAGGGAAAGAAGCTGATGCCAAGCCCCAAGTAGCACAGGACGAACAGGCCGAGCGCGGCGAAGAACGGCAGCGCCGCCGGCCCCTTGTCCAAGCCCCGCCACAGCGCCCAAGCGCAGGCCAGGGTCAGGATGGGCACGTAAGCGACGTAGAGGAACGCGGGAAACGCGAACCAGCGCGCCATGAACACCGGCGACAGGAACGGCGTCCAAAGGCTCACGGCGCCGATCATCGCCAACGTCGCCAGGCCCGACAGTTTCGCCCAGGTCCGCGCTTTTGCCTCGACCTCGCCGGTGCCTTTCATCAGCAGCCACGTCGAGCCCAGCAGCGCATAGCCCGCCACCAGCGCGACGCCCGACAGGATCGAGAACGGCGTCAGCCAGTCCCACCAGCCGCCGGCGTAGGCGCGTCCGTTTACGGGGATGCCCTGGACCAGCGCGCCCAGCGCCACGCCCTGCGCGAACGCGGCCATCGTCGACCCGCCGCAGAACGCCCAGTCCCACAGGAACTTGCCGCGCGTGGTGCGCCAGCGGAACTCGAAGGCGACGCCCCGCAGCGTCAGCGCGAGCAGCATTGCGTAGATCGGCGCGTAGAGCGCCGGCAGCACGATGGCATAGGCGAGCGGGAAGGTCGCCAGCAGGCCGCCGCCGCCCAGCACCAGCCACGTTTCGTTGCCGTCCCAGACGGGGGCGACGGAGTTCATCATCTGGTCGCGGTTCCTCTCGCCGTCCATCCACAGGAACAGGATGCCCACCCCGAGGTCGAAGCCGTCGAGCACCACGTAGGCGAGCACCGCAAAGGCGATCAGCCCGGCCCAGATCAGCGGATAGTCGAGCGCCATCGTCGCCTCCTCAGCCGTGGGCCACGGGCGCGAGCCCGGCGATCGGCGTCACGCCGGCGGCGCGCTGCGGCCCGCCCGGCGCCATGTCGGGCTCGAGGATCTCGGGCGGCTTGCGCACGAGGCGGAACGCGTAGAACAGCCCGGCGCCGAAGGCCGCGAGATAGACGACCACGAAGGCCGCCAGCGACGCGCCCACCGCCGGCGCGGCGATCGGCGAGGCCGATTCCGCGGTGCGCATGAGGCCGTAGACCGTGAAAGGCTGGCGGCCGACCTCCGTGGTCGTCCAGCCGGCGAGCAGGGCCACGAGGCCCGCCGGACCCAGCAGCAGCGCGGCGCGATGCAGCCACGGGTCGTCGTAAAGGCGGCCCCGCCACCGATCGACGAGGCTCCACAGGCCGATGCCGAACATCGCGAAACCGAGCGCCACC
This sequence comes from Hyphomicrobiales bacterium, assembly GCA_028865375.1. Lineage (GTDB taxonomy): Bacteria > Pseudomonadota > Alphaproteobacteria > Rhizobiales > Beijerinckiaceae > JAGWKJ01. Next base: position 2,404 of record JAGWKJ010000106.1, read on the forward strand.
ATGATCCGGAAGCTCCAGAACAGGATCGACGCGTCGGGCCGGTCGGCCGCGGGGAAATCGTTCAGGCCCTTGACCGCGCCGTTCCACGAATGGGTCAGGATCAGGCTGCCGAGGTGGGGGATGCCGACCGCGTATTTCGTCGCGCCGGCCTTCATGTCGGGCAAGCCGAAGAGGATGAGAGGCGCGCCGGCGATGGTCTCGAAATCGCCCTCCATCGCGGCGACCTTGGCGGGCTGCCATTCCAGCGTGTTGAGGCCGTGCATGTCGCCGGCGACGATCTGCGCCGGCGCGACCAAGGCGGCCATCCACATCGCCATCGAGAACATCAGCCGCGCGCCCGGCTGGCCACGGTCGCGCAGCAGGTGGCGCGCGCCCACCGCGCCCACGACGAAGGACGTCGACAGATAGGCCGCCAGCAGCATGTGCGAAAAGCGGTAGGGCAGGGAGGGATTGAAGACGACGGCGAACCAATCGGCGGGCACGAACTGGCCGTTGCCGTTGATCGAATAGCCCGCCGGCGTCTGCATCCAGCTGTTGACCACGGTGATCCAGAACGCGGACACGGCGGTGCCCAGCGCCACCAGCGCCGTCGCCAGCATGTGAAGCCGCGGACCCACGCGCTCGAGGCCGAACAGCATGATGCCGAGGAAGCCCGCCTCCATGAAGAACGCCGTGAGTACCTCGTAGCCGAGCAGCGGCCCGATAACCGGGCCGGCGCGCTCGGAAAACGCGCTCCAGTTTGCGCCGAACTGGTAGCTCATCACGACGCCCGACACGACGCCCATGCCGAACACCACCGCGAACGGCTTCTTCCAGTAGTTGAAAAGCGAAAGGTAGACGGCGTCGCCGCGCGCCAACCACAGCGCCTCGAGCGCGGCGAGGAAGGCGGAGAGGCCGATCGACAGCGCGGGGAAGACGATGTGGACGCCCACCGTGAAGGCGAATTGCATCCTCGCCAGCAGGATGGCTTGCGCGCCGGCCATGGGAACCGCTCCTGCGTCCGCCGAATTCGCGCCCTGATGCGCCCTGCGCGCGCGGCGCGCAAGCGACCGTCGGTCGCTGCGGCGCGGCGCCGCGGCGGGTCAGTCGAACAGGCTGGACACGCTTTCCTCGCGCGTGATGCGCGCGATCGCCTCGCCGATCAGCGGCGCCACCGTGACGACCCGGATGTTGCGCGCGACGCGAACGGCCTCGGTCGGCTTGATGGTGTCGGTCAGCACGAGCTCCTTCAGGCGCGAGGAGGCGATGCGCGCCACCGCGCCGCCGGACAGCACGCCATGCGTGATGTAGGCCGAAACGCTCTTCGCGCCCTTGGCGAGCAGCGCGTCGGCCGCGTTGCAAAGCGTACCGCCCGAATCGACGATGTCGTCGACGAGCACGCAGTCGCGGCCGGCGACGTCGCCGATGATGTTCATCACTTCCGAATCGCCCGCCCGCTCGCGGCGCTTGTCGACGATGGCGAGCGGCGCATCGACGCGCTTGGCGAGCGCGCGGGCGCGCACGACGCCGCCGACGTCGGGCGAGACGACCATCAGGTCGGCGTCGACGTTGCGCTCCTTGATGTCGCGCACCATCGCGGGCGCGGCGAACAGGTTGTCGGTCGGGATGTCGAAGAAGCCCTGAATCTGGCCGGCGTGCAGGTCGACCGTGAGCACGCGGTCGGCGCCGGCGCGCACGATCAGGTTGGCGACCAGCTTGGCGGAGATCGGCGTGCGGCCGCCCGCCTTGCGGTCCTGCCGGGCGTAGCCGAAATACGGGACGACGGTCGTGATCCGGTGCGCCGACGCGCGCCTCAGCGCGTCGATCATGATCAATAGTTCCATCAGGTTGTCGTTGGTCGGGAACGAAGTCGATTGGACGATGAACGTGTCGCGGCCGCGCACGTTCTCCTGGATCTCGACGAACACTTCCATGTCGGCGAAGCGCTTGACCGCGCAGCGCGTCAGCGGCTCGCCGACGTGGGCGGCGATCGCTTCGGCGAGGGGCAGGTTGGAATTGCCCGCCAAGATCTTGATCGAACCCGCCATCGCCCGCCCCCGTCTCGCGGGCGCCTCATATCAGCGGCGCCGCGGCGCCGCAATTCGGCGTCCCCGGTCGTTCCGTCAGTCCGCGTCGGGCCGGCCGAAAGTCCAGGTTTCCGACAGCGCGCGTCCGCCGCCGCGCAGGGTGACGCGCAACTCGGCCGGGTCGGGCGCGGCGGGCGGCGCGTCGAGCGTGACGCGGAAGCCGTCGACGAAGCGGTTGGCTTCGAGCCTCGCCTTGGGCGCCGGCCCCGAGCTCGCCGTCGCCTCGACCGTCACGCCCGAGGGGTCGCGCAGCCAGAGCGCGAGGTCGCCGCCGGCGAAGTCGATCCAGAACCGGGCGGTGCCCGCAGGGGCGCCGACGGGCGGGGACGGTCGTGACGTGGCGAGGACGCCCGCGAGTGCGGAGGTCCCCGGCGCGCCGCCGCCGACGGCGGTCATCCGGTAGGCGAGTTCTCGCGCGACGCCGGCCGGCAACGGCGCGTCGGGCGAATAGCTCGCCACGATGTTGTCCTCGTTCTCGTCGGGGGTCGGCAGTTCCACGAGCTTGACGCGCCCGGCGCCCCAGTCGCCCGCGGGCTCGACCCAATAACCGGGCCGGGATTGATACGCGCGGTCGAGGTCGCGATAGGCGGCGAAGCCGCGCTCGCGCTGCATCAGCCCGAAGCCTTGCGGCGTGCCGGCGCCGAACGCCGCCGCCGCGCGCGCCGCGGGGTTGCGCAGCGGCCGCCACGTACGCGCGCCGTCCTTCGCCTCGACCAGCAGGCCGTCCGAATCGTGGACTTCGGGCCGCGCCGGATCGGCCAGCCGCCGGCCGCTCGGTCCGGTGAAATACATCGAGGACATCGGGGCGAAATCGAGCCCCGCCGTCTCCGTCCGCGCGAACAGCCGCGCCTCGACCTCGACGGCGGTCGCGTCGCCGGGGAACAGCCCAAAGCGATAGGCGCCGCATACCGACGACGAATCGAGCAGCGCGTGGATCGTCGCCGCCGCGGCGCCCTGCGCGGGCGTCTCGATCCAGAACTCGCGGAAGAACGGGAACTCCTCGCCGGGCTCGCCGGCCTTGAGCCCGAGCGCGCGCGCCGACAGGCCGTAGGACTGGCCGCGGGACAGGAAGCGGAAATAGCTCGAGCCGAGAAAGGCGATCGCTTCGTCGAATCGGCGCGGGTCGTTGAGCGGATAGTTCAGCCGGAAGCCGGCGAAGCCGAGGTCGACCGGCATGCCCGAGGGCGCGGGCATCGCCCCGAAGTCGAACAGGTCCGGCGAATAGGGGATCGGCGCCGGCACGCCGTCGCGCAGCAGGTTCACAGTCACCGGCCGCCTGTAGAGATGCCCGAGGTGGAACAGGTGCAGCCTGAACGGCCCGCCCGAATGGGCGAGGAACGCGCGCTCGGGCCGGAAGCGGATCGCGTTCCATTCGTCGAAGCCGATGGCGGCGATCGCTGCGGGCGACGCGGGTATCGCGCCGTCGAAGGGCGCGGCGGCGAGCGCGCGCGCCTTGGCCGCGACGGTCTCGAAACCGAAGCGCGCCGGCGTCGGGCCGTCTTGCGGCCGCGCCGGCGTCGCGCCGAGGCCGAGCAGCGCGGGCACGGTCGCGGCCGCGCGCAACAGGCCACGGCGCGTGGGGCGTGGCGCGTGGGGCGCGCGCAAATCGTCGGGGATCATCGGTGCCACGTAGCGCGCTCGCGCGCGCTCGGCAACGCGGCGATGAACGCGCACTTAACGCCCCGACGCCGCGGGTCGAAAAAACTTTCCGCCGGGGCGAATTTCCGCTTGCAATCGGAGCGGAATCGTCCAAATGACGGGTTGCCCAAATTCGCACGTGCCTGTGGTCGCGTGTCGGTCGGCGGGGATCCGGACAAGAGGCCGGTCAACCGCCCGAGAAAGACCGGCAGCCGGAGGCGAACCGGCGAACCCCGCCAAACGGGGGACGCGACTTAAAGCAACGACGGACCGGGCTTTTTTGGTCTCCGTCGGCCCTTCCACCGGCCGGCACACCGAAGAGGCTTGTCTATCTTGCCGGGCGTGCGGATCGGGACTCGTCCCTTTCCAAACGATGGCCGAACGATCCGATGCGCGGTTTTCCGCGCCCGGAGGTTCGGCCGACGGCGCAGCATCCGGATTCCGGAACCGGCCTTCGGGCCGGCGGCGGAGTCCGCGGTCGACGGCGCAAAGCCCCCCGCGTCTCCACAGCGCGGCGGAGCGAGCGGCGTCACCGATCCTCTCCACTGGTTCGCGCGACGCTTCGCGCGGGGGATGCCGCCATGACGCAACGTATCCAAGACTTCCTGCGCGCCCGACGCGAGGACGGTCCCTGCCTCGTGCTCGACCTCGACGTCGTGCGCGAAAACTATGCCGCCTTCGCCAAGGCGTTGCCCGACACGCGCGTGTTCTACGCCGTGAAGGCCAATCCGGCGCCAGAGGTGTTGTCGCTGCTGGCCGGCCTCGGCTCGTGCTTCGACACCGCATCGGTCGGCGAGATCGAGATGGCGCTCGCCGCCGGCGCGTCGCCCGACCGCATCTCCTACGGCAACACGATCAAGAAGGAGCGCGACGTCGCGACGGCCTACGGGCTGGGCGTCCGCCTGTTCGCGGTCGATTGCGAGGCGGAGGTCGAGAAGATCGCGCGCGCCGCGCCCGGTTCGAAGGTGTTCTGCCGCATCCTGTGCGACGGCGACGGCGCCGAATGGCCGCTGTCGCGCAAGTTCGGTTGCGCGCCCTCGATGGCGGCCTCCGTGCTCGAGCGCGCGCACCGGCTGGGCCTCGTCGCCCACGGCCTGTCGTTCCACGTCGGGTCGCAGCAGCGCGACCCGCGCAAGTGGGACGCCGCGCTGAAGTCGGCCGCCGGCGTGTTCCGCGAGCTCGCGGAGCGCGGCATTTCGCTCGCCATGGTCAACCTCGGCGGCGGCTTCCCGACCCGCTACCTCAAGGACGTGCCGGCCACCAAGGCCTACGGCCAGTCGATCTTCCGCGCGCTGCGAAAGCACTTCGGCAACCGCATCCCCGAGACGATCATCGAGCCCGGCCGCGGCATGGTCGGCGCGGCGGGGATCATCGAGGCGGAAGTCGTGCTGATCTCGCGCAAGTCGCAGGACGATCCGCTGCGCTGGGTCTATCTCGACATCGGCAAGTTCAACGGTCTCGCCGAGACGATGGACGAGATGATCCGCTACCCGATCCGCACGCCCGCCGACGGCGACGAGACCGGGCCCTGCGTGCTGGCCGGGCCGAGCTGCGATTCCGTCGACGTGCTCTACGAGAAGACGCCCTACGACCTTCCGGTCAGCCTCGAAATCGGCGCCAAGGTGCTGATCGAGGGCACGGGCGCCTACACGACGACCTACTCGTCGGTCGGCTTCAACGGCTTCGCGCCGCTGAAGTCCTACGTCATCTGACC
>JAGWKJ010000107.1 GCA_028865375.1 Hyphomicrobiales bacterium
CGGCATGAAGCCGATTGGCCCCAGCTCAATGCCGCGATAGCCGGCGTCGCGGCATTCGTCCAGCACGCGCGTCCACGCGGGGTTGCGCGGGTCGTCGGGAAATTCGACGCCCCAGGAACAGGGGGCGTTGCCGATGGCGATGGTCAAGGCGCGGTCCTTTCTCTTTCGTGCCGCATCAAACTTCGTCGAGCCGAACCCAACGACGTTCGGCGCTCGATCGCCAAGCCGCCGCGATCGCTTGGTTGACGAGGAGGGCGTCGCGGAAGGTGGGCCAAACCGGCTTCGCCGTCGCGATCGCCTCGAGGAAGTCGCGCGCCTCGATGATGATTTGGTCCTGGTACCCAGTTCCATGGCCCGGACCGAGGCAAAAGGCCTTAAAGTCCGGATGGTCTGGGCCGATGAGGATCTTGATGAAGCCGCGTCGCGCGGGGTCGCCTTCGCTCTTATAGAGCCGCAGCGCGTTCTGATCCTCGCCGTCGAAGCGGATGGCGCCCTTCGTGCCGAATATTTCGTACGCGTAGCCCATCTTGCGACCGGTGGCGATGCGGCTCGAATATATCGAGCCCAGTACGCCGTTCGCGAAGCGGCAGACGATCTGCGCATGATCGTCGTTGGTCACTTCTTCCGGCCCGACCGAGCCGGCCCGCGTTTTGTGAACCGTCTCGATTTCCGCGATCAGGGACTCGATCGGCCCCATCAACGCCAACGCGGCGTTTATCGGATGCGGCGCGAGATCGCCCATGTTGCCGTTGGGGCGCCCACGCGTGCGCCAGTTCGCCGGCGCGGCTGGGTCCGCGAGGAAATCTTCGGTGTGCTCGCCGCGGAAGGCGGTGATTTGCCCGATCTCTCCCGAAGCGACCATCTGGCGCGCGAGTTGGGTCGCGGGGGTGCGCACATAGTTGAAGCCGACCATGTTGACGCATCCGCTTTTCTCGGCCGCCTCCGTCATCTCCAGACATTCATCGAGTCCGACGCCGAGCGGCTTCTCGCAGAAAACCGGTTTGCCCAACGCGAAGGCGGCGAGCGCGATGTCGCGGTGCGTGTCTTGCGTGCTCGCGATCACCACCGCCTCGACCTCCGGCGCCTCGACCAGCGTCCGCCAGTTCGCGGTCGAGCGGCGGAAGCCGAAGGCGCGCGCCTTTTCGGCGGCGCCGGCTTCGCTCGTCGTGCAGATCATCTCCAGCGAGGGACGCAGCGCCGTGTCGAAGACGGCGCCGACGGCGCTCATGGCGACGGAATGGGCTTTGCCCATATATCCCGCGCCGACGACGCCAATGCCGATTTTAGCCATTCGACGACCTTTTGCAAGCGGTTGCAATTGTATGGAACCGCATATATCGTCCTGCGTCAAGACAGGGGATTCGAGATTATGAAGGAAGGAAGCGGGACCATCCGCCTGACGATGACGCAGGCCCTGGTGAAGCACCTCGCCGCGCAATTCATCGAGATCGGCGGCGAGCGCGTGCGCCTATGCGCAGGCGGCTTCGCCATTTTTGGCCACGGCAACGTGATCTGCCTTGGCGAGGCGCTCCATGCGCATCGAGAGGCCCTGCCGGTTTGGCGCGGACAGAACGAGCAGTCGATGGCGATGGCCGCGGTCGCCTACGCCAAACAGAAGCTTCGAAAGCGGTTCATGTTCGCGACCGCGTCCGCCGGCCCGGGAACGACCAACATGCTGACTTCGGCGGCGATCGCGCACACAAATCGATTGCCGGTGCTTCTGCTGTGTGGAGACGCCTATGTGACCCGTTTGCCGGACCCGGTGCTGCAGCAAGTCGAACACTTCGGCGACCCGACCTACGGCGTCAACGACGCCTTCAAGGCGGTCACGCGGTTCTGGGACCGGATCGCGCATCCCGCCCAAATTCTCCATTCGCTCCCAAACGCGATCGCCACGATGATCGACCCCGCCGATTGCGGCCCGGCCTTCCTGGGCTTGCCGCAGGACGTGCAGGGCTGGGCCTACGACTATCCGCTCGAGTTCTTCGAGGAGCGCGTCCACCGGGTCCGCCGCCCGTCGCCCGATCCGCGCGACATCGCCGACGCCGCGCGGATGCTCGCGGGCGCCGAGCGGCCTGTGATCGTCGCCGGCGGCGGCGTGCAATATTCCGAGGCGACGGCGGAGCTGGCGGCCTTCGCCGAGGCCCACGGAATTCCCGTCGTCGAGACCATAGCCGGGCGCGCCAATCTCGCGCATGGCGAGCGGCTCAATGTCGGCCCCGTCGGCGTCACGGGCTCGAACTCGGCCAACGCCATCGCGGAGCGGGCCGACGTGATCCTCGCCATAGGCACGCGGCTTCAGGATTTCACGACGGGGTCTTGGAGCGCCTTCGCCCGAGAGGCCCGCATCGTCGCGATCAATGTGGCGCGGTTCGATGCGACCAAGCACTTGTCCCTGCCCGTCGTCGCCGACGCCAAACTTGCGCTCCTCGCGCTGACCCAGGCGCTGTCCGACTATCGCGCGCCGCGGCAATGGATCGATTACGCCGAAGCGCAAAAGCGCTCCTGGGACGCGTACGTCGATGACAACGTCAGCGGCGTCGCCGCCGACGGCGCCAACCGACCGATGTCCTACGCGCAGGTGATCGGCGCCGTGAACGCGCTATGTGACGATCGCGACCGCATCGTCGCCGCCGCCGGCGGCCTGCCGGCGGAAGTCGCCGCCAACTGGCGAACCAAGTCGCCCGGCACGGTCGACATCGAGTTCGGCTTCTCGTGCATGGGTTACGAGATCGCGGGCGGCTGGGGCGCCCGCATCGCGCAGGCCGAGAGCGAGCCGGAGCGCGACACGATCGTTCTCGTCGGCGACGGTTCTTATCTCATGCTCAATTCCGATATTTACTCGTCGGTGCTGACGGACAAGAAGCTCATAGTCATTCTCTGTGACAACGGAGGTTTTGCGGTCATACACAAGTTGCAGGTCGGGACGGGAAACGCGCCTTACAACAATCTCATCAAGGACTGCCGCGACGTAGCGGAACCCTTCGCGGTCGACTTCGTCGCACACGCCCGCGCGTTGGGCGCCGAGGCCGAGACGGCGGCTTCGCCCGTCGACTTGCGAGAGGCCTTCCTCCGCGCAAAGGCGGCCAAACATACTTACCTGATCAGCGTGAAGGTCGACCCCTACGAGGGCTGGACGACGGAAGGCCACGCGTGGTGGGAGATAGGGGGACCGGAAGTCTCGGAACGGGCGGAAGTCACCGCCGCGAAGCGCTCGAGCGAGCGCGGTCGCGCCGCCCAGCGGGCGGGCGTCTGATGGATCATTCGCGTCTCGCCCGCAATCGCTGGCTGGCGTTGGGGCGCGCCGGTCTCGATCTATACGCCGACCCGCCGGGAACGCGCGTGGAGGACACGGCCGCCTTCTTTCCCGCGCTCGGGGGCTCGGCGGCCAACATCGCCGTCGGCATCGCGAAGCTCGGCGGCTCGGCGGCGATGCTGACGACGTTGTCCAGCGACGCGGTCGGCGGCTTCGTTCTCAAAGAGCTTCGGCGTTATGGCGTCGCGACGGACCACGTGAGCGTGGTCGGCGGCGCCGCGCGCACCTCGCTGGCCGTCGCGGCGACCCGCAACGACGACACGCAGTCGGTCATCTACCGCAACGGCGCCGCGGACTTTCAACTTTCGCACGCCGAAGTCGAAGCGGTTCCCTTCGACCGATTTGGCGCGCTCGTCGTGACGGGCACGAGCCTCGCCGCCGAACCGTCTCGCGAGGCGGCCTTTTTCGCGGCGGATCGCGCTAGCGCCGCCGGCGCCGCCGTAATCTTCGATATCGACTATCGAGCCTACTCTTGGGAGAATGGCTCGGTCGCGGCGGAAGTCTGCCGGCGGTTCGCGGCGCTAAGCGATGTCATCGTCGGCAACGACGAGGAATTCGCGGTCGTCGCGGATGGCGGCGACGGTCCCGCGTTGGCGCGCGCGATGGCCGCCCACGCCGAGGCCGTCGTCTACAAGATGGGCGCTCGTGGCTCGCGCGCCTTTGTCGGCGACAAGGTCATCGACACGGGCGTCTTTCCGGTGACGCCGTTGAAGCCGACCGGGGCCGGCGACGCTTTCCTGGCGGGACTTCTGACGAGCCTGGCCCTCGGTTTCGACTGGAGCGCCAGCATTCGCCGCGGCGCCGCGGTCGCGGCGATCGTCGTCACCAAGGTCGGCTGCGCGCCGGCGACGCCGGACGCCGAGGAGCTCCGCTCATACCTCGCCCGCCATTCCTAGGCGTCCGAATCTTAGGAGGTCGCCACGCATGCATATCCCCCCATTCGACAACGCCAACCGCCCGATCGTCGACGTGGACGATCCGACCGTGCCGCTCACGTTTTTCAACATCGTGAAGCTGAGGCGCGGCGAGGCCTTCGACTGTCGGGTTCCGGCCTACGAGACGGCGATCGTCCCGGCGACCGGCAGCACCGACGTCGAGATCGAAGGCGTGCGCTTCGGGGGGGTCGGCCAGCGCCGGCTCGACGTCTGGGATGGCGAGCCCGAGGGCGTCTACGTCCCCTCCGGAGCGTCGGCGCGCATGGTCTGCGTCTCCGACAGCGCCGAGGTCTTCGTCGCCGGCGCTCGATATGACAAGGTCCTTTCGCCCTTCGTCGTTCGCGCCGCCGACATCGATGCGATCCAATATGGTTCCGACGAGACAAAGACGCACCGCAAGATCAAGCATATCCTCGGCGCCAAACAGCGCGATCAAGTGGGGCGGCTCCTCGTCTCCGAACTCTTCACGGTCGGCCAGGGCGGATGGTCTGGCTTTCCCCCTCACAAGCATGACGAAGACCGCCCGCCGGTCGAGACGCGACACGACGAAACATACAATTTCCGTTTCCGTCCGAAAAACGGCTTCGGCCTGCAACTCCTGCAGAGAGAGGATGGCAAAGTCGGCGAGGCCTATCACCTCGTCGATGGCTCGACGGTCCTCCTCGACAAGGGTTTCCACCCCTGCGTCGCGGCGCCGGGCTACGAGATGTATTATTTCACCATCCTGGGCGGCCTCAGCCAACGCCCGCTCATCCAATATTTTCAGCCGAGCCACGCGCATCAGATCGAGACGATCCCGGGCATCAAGGACATGATCGCGAAGTTTAAGTGACCGCCGCGACGCTCTCCGACGTGTTGGGTCGGGCCGCCGCCGAGAAGCGCGCGGTCGCCGGCCTCGTCGTGCTCGGCTGGGAGGACGCGCGGGCCTATGTCGAAGCCGCGGAGGAGACGGGCGCGCCCGTCATCTTGCAAGCCGGTCCGGGCTGCCGACGCCACACGCCCACGCCGATCCTGGGCAAGATGTTCCGCATGCTCGCCGATCGCGCGGGCGTCCCCGTGGTCTGCCACGTCGATCATGCCACGACGCTCGAGGAGTGCCGCGAAGGGATCGCGCACGGCTTCACCTCGGTGATGATAGACGGCTCGAAACTGCCGCTGGACGAAAACATCGCGCTGACGGCGCGCGTCGTCGACGAGGCGCACCGCGCCGGCGCGTCGGTCGAGGGCGAGGTCGGCGTCGTCGGCTATTTCGGCGGCGAGCCCTCGCACGCGACCGCGCCCGACGACGCGGCGCGCCTCGAGCGCGAGAGCGGCCTCGACGCCCTCGCCGTCTCGGTCGGCAATGTCCACCTCTTCCAAGAGAAGGCGTCGGCGATCGATTTTGGCGCGCTCGCCGCCATCGCGGGGAGGACGCGCGTTCCTCTCGTGCTGCACGGGGGCAGCGGCATTCCGGTGGCGACCCGCCAACTTCTGGCGCGCGCGCATCGCGTCGCCAAGCTCAACATCGGCACGGAACTGCGCCTCGCTTTTGGCGCGGCCTTGCGCGCCCATCTTCTTGCGCGGCCGGCGAGCTTCGACCGCATCGAAATTCTCTCAGCGACGGCTCCCGCGCTCAAGGCGGCCGCGAAGGACGTCATCGGCGCGCTTTGGCGCCCCTGACAAACGGGGCCGCAACGTCGAGCGCTCCACGACGGCGCAGGGAAACACGGTCGAAACCGGCGCGGCTTCCGGCGCCTCGACGAGTTCAAGGATGCGTTCGACCGAACAGCGGATGATGTCGTCTATCGGCTGGCGGATCGTCGTGAGGCTATAGGGTGCCCAGCGCGCCATCGCCATGTCGTTGAAGCCGAGAAAGCCGAGATCGCCCGGCACGTCGCGTCCGGCGGCCCGCGCCGCGTCCATCGCCCCCATGCAGATGAGGTCATCGCCGCAAAAGATCGCCTCGATGCGGGCGTCTTCGAGCAATTGGCCGATCGCCTCACGTCCGGAATCATAGGAATAGGCGAGCGCATGGTCGAGCCGCGGGGCGTTCTCGCCCGCCGCCTTGAGGCCCTTCACGAAGCCGACGGCGCGGTCCTGGGTCGAAGTCGCCGCCTTTGGTCCGCCAAGAAAGGCGACGCGGCGATAGCCGCGCTCAATGAGGGTCTTCGCAGCGAGCCGTCCCGCGGCGACGTTGTCGATTCCCACGACATGCACGAGCGGCCTGCGCGCGGTGCGTCCGAACGCGTGCACGACCTTGAGGCCCGCATCGCGGAATGCGACCGCGAAACCGGGCGGAAGCGTCGAGGTCGCCACGATCACGCCGTCGACGCTGTACTGGCGCAAGAGCCGCGCGGAATCAGAAGGATCCGAGACGTCGGTCAAGTTGACGAGCAGCGGCCTGAATCCGCGCGCTTGCAGCGCGCGAGTATAAAGATCGAAAACGTCGAGGAATACGGGATTCTGGAAATTGTTGGCGACAAGTCCGATCAGCTTGGTGCGGCTGGTCGCAAGGCTGCGCGCAATGAGGCTAGGCACATAACCCAGCGTCTTGGCCGCCGCCTCGACCCTGGCCCTGGTCTTGGCCGAAACGCTCGCACCGTCGGTATAAGCGCGGGACACCGCCGAGGTGGACACCCCGGCAAGCTCGGCGACTTCCTTCAACGTCGGCGTCATCGAGGCGACCGCCCCTTCCCGGCCAACGGGGCGCGGCCGCGCTGCGTCGCTCTCGCCGCGACGTCCGCCAGTCGAATGTTTGCCGCCGTCCCCATGCTCTCGGCCCACCATGCCGCCCGCGAAGCACCTCGCCCGCCAGGCAATTTTTGGGGGCCGGCCTAGATACCGTCGCAGCATATCGCCATTTGCCCGGCGGTGAAGAACTTTTAGGGGGTTCGCGGTCGGGCGGCAGTCGAAGCGCCGATCCGCACTCCTTGAGATAGAGCGAAAAGCGCTGGCGCGGGACGCCGATGAAGCGGCGCAGATGACGCTTCGCTTGGCTCCGGAAATTCTCGATGCCATCGATGTGATTGCGCGCGTCGACGAAGGTCTCGGAATGGTCGATCCGTTCGTGGCGGAACTCCGATACGTCGAGCGCGTCGTAGCTCGCGAGGCCGTCGGTATAGACGATGCCGTCGGGTTCGATCTTGCCGCGAATGATCGGAATCGGCTTGTTTCGTCGGGCGTTCGGGATGACGACGGCGTGCACCTTGCCGCCGCGCTTGAGGAGACCGAACACCGGAACCTCGCCGGCGACGCCGCGCCCGCGCTTGCCTTTTCGCGCGCCGCCGAAATGGCTCTCGTCGACCTCGAGCGCGCCGAGCCAGATCATCGTGTCGCGGATCGCGGGTCCGTCGGAGCGCTTCATCAGCTCCTTGAGCTCCTTGCGCGGCACCGAGCGGTACCCTTCGGCGGAGGCGAGCCCCTTGGCCAGCGCCTCCTCGGCGTCCTTGCCCACGAGGCTGTAGTCGCGGCGGTCGATGGCGGTCATGTCGTTCGTCCGGTGGAAGGCGCTCAGGCGGACTTGCGCTTCTTCTGCCTGTACTGGTCGGCGAC
>JAGWKJ010000108.1 GCA_028865375.1 Hyphomicrobiales bacterium
TCGGCGAAGGCGACCAGCAGGTCGAACGTGCCCTTGGCCGACATGGCGCCGATCGCCTCGCGGGCGGCGAGCACGGCATGGGCCGTGCCGCGCCGTTCGCTCTGGACGACGATCGTCGCGCCCGGCGCGTGCCAGCGGGCTTCGGCAGCCACGTCATCGCGGCCGGGGCCGATCACGACGGCGATTTCGGCCGCCCCGGCGGCGGCGACCGAGCGCAGCGTCCAGCCCAGCATCGACAGGCCGGCGATCTCATGGAGAACCTTGGGCCGCGCGGATTTCATCCGCGTGCCCTCGCCGGCGGCGAGGACGACGGCCAGCGCCGGACGTGATCGGGTCATGCGGCCACTCCAGGGACGGGTCGCGGCGGACTAGGCGTCGGACGGGCGCGGGGTCAAGCGGCGCCAAGCAGGCGCGCCGCGGCGTCGAGTTCGGCTAGCGCCCTTTCGATCGCGGCCCGCCGACGCGGATCGGCCGCGGGAGCCGCGGGGACGGCTCGCGGCGCCGGCGTGTCGGGATCGGATGACGCCTCGGCATGGGGCGGCGTGGGTGCGGGCGCGCGGCGACCCGCCGGCGCGGGCGCGCGGGCAGGCGCATCGGCAACCACGTCCTCGACCGCAAGGGCGGCGACGTGCGCGGTGGGCTCGCCGCCGGCGCCGCCACCGAGGAAGGGCTTCAGCCCCTGCTCCTTGAACAGTTTCTGGACGCCGCGGATCGTATAGCCTTCGGCGTAGAGCAGGTGCCGGATCGCCCGCAGCGTTTGCAGATCCTCGGGCCGATAATAGCGTCGCCCACCGGCCCGCTTCAGCGGATGGATCTGGTGGAATCGCGTCTCCCAGAACCGGATGACATGTTGCGGCACATCCAGGTCGTCGGCGACCTCGCTGATGGTCCGCATGGCTTCCGGTGATTTTTCCATTGCTTAAACGCCGATCTTCGCCTTTCGCACGAATTTGCCATCGGCGACGCCCGAAGGCAAGCGTCGCGTCAATCTTCGTCGTCGTCGCCGGTCGGCTCGACCCCGTTGATCTTGGCCTTCATCTGGTTCGACGCCTTGAACACGAGCACGCGGCGCGGCGTGATCGCCGCTTCGACGCCGGTTTTCGGGTTGCGGCCGGTGCGCTCGCGCTTATGACGGATCTTGAACGTGCCGAACGACGACAGCTTCACGCCGTCCCCGCGTTCAAGCGTAACGGAAATCTGGTCGAGCATCTGTTCGACGAGTTCGGCCGATTCGGTCTGGGACAGTCCGACCTTGCGCTGAACGGCGCGCGCGAGATCGGCCCTGGTGGTGGCGCCGGCGTTGGCAGCGTCTTGACCCCGGTCCGCGTTACCCCTGTCGGTCATGGCAACTCCTTAAAGAACGTCTGGAACTCGCGGCAAATCCGCACGGCGCCGAACAAAAAGTCCGATTGCGACTCATTCATGGCAAAACGCGCGCGAACGGACTATCCAAGCTTAGACCGCGGACAGGCCGCGTGAAAGCCCTTTTAACGAGGATCGCCGATGACGGAAATGGCGCGTCGCATTGCGTTGGTCGCGGGCGCGTCACGCGGTATCGGCCGCGCGGTCGCCGTGGAACTCGCCCGCCGGGGCGCTCACGTGGTGGCGCTGGCGCGCACCAAGGGCGAATTGGAGAGCCTCGACGACGACGCGCAGGCGGCGGGCGCGACCGTGCCGCCGACCTTGGTGGAAGGCGATCTGCGCGACGCCAAGTTGTTCGACGCGCTGGCGGCGTCGCTCGCGGCGCGGTTCGGCCGCGTCGACGCGCTGGTGGTCAACGCCGCCGTGCTGGGTCCCATCACGCCGCTGGTCGATGTCGAAGACGGCCAATGGGACCAGGTGATGTCCCTCAACGTCACCGCCGCTTGGCGGCTGGTGCGGGCGATGGACCCGCTGCTGCGCCGTTCGGCCGCCGGTCGCGCCGTGTTCGTGACGTCGTCGGTCGGCCAACGTCCGCGCGCCTATTGGGGCCCCTATGCGATCTCCAAGGCGGCGCTCGACGCGCTCGCCCGCACCTATGCGGCGGAGACCGTCAATGCCTCGCCGGTGCGCGTCATGCTCGCCAACCCGGGTCCGCTGCGCACCCAGATGCGCGCCGCCGCCATGCCGGGCGAGGACCCGCTGTCGCTCAAGACCCCCGAGGATTTCGCGCCCCGGCTTGCCGACCTGTGCGAAGCCGCCTCGACCGACACCGGCCGGCTGTATGATTTCCCCACCGGCAAGACGCTCGATTTTCATCCGCCGGGGTGAGCGGGGGTGGCGATTTGCGATGCCTAAATTCAATTAACATACTAGAGTAACTACTTGAATTGATTAATTATAGCATACGCAATCGTCGGCAATGCGCCCTACCCCCGCTTGCTCTTGTCATACGGGTTTTCTCCGGTCCTGACCGAGAGCCGAATCGGCGTGCCGGGCAGCTTGAAAGTCGCACGCAAGCCATTGACGAGAAAACGCTTGTAGCTCTCCGGCAGCTTGTCGAGCTGGTTTCCGAACAGGATGAAGAACGGCGGCCGCGCCTTGGGCTGCGTCATGAAGCGAATCTTGATCCTGCGTCCGGCGACGGCGGGCGGCGGCGTCGCGTCCACAATGGGGCCGAGCCAGCGGTTCAGCTTGGCGGTGGCGATGCGCCGGTTCCAGACGTCGTGGGCGCGCAGGGCGGCTTCGAGCAGCGCATCGACCCCGGTGCCGCGGCGGCCCGACAACGGAACGATCTCGACCCCGCGCACCTGCGGCAGGCTGGTTTCGATGGTCTCGCGCGCGTCGGTCAGCGCCTTGCCGCGATCCTCGGCCGCGTCCCACTTGTTGAGGCCGATCACCAAGGCCCGGCCCTCGCTGGCGACGAGGTCGGCGATCGTCAGGTCCTGCTTCTCGAACGGGAGCGTGGCATCGACCAGCAGGATGACGACTTCGGCGAAGCGCACGGCGCGGATGCCGTCGGCGGCGGCGAGCTTCTCCAGCTTGTCCTGCACCTTGGCCTTGCGGCGCAGGCCGGCGGTGTCGAACAGCTTCAACTCGCGGCCGCGCCACCGGGCGTCGAGCGAAATCGAATCGCGGGTCAGGCCGGGTTCGGGGCCGGTCAGCAGGCGCTCCTCGCCCACGATGCGGTTAAGCAGCGTCGATTTGCCGGCATTGGGCTGGCCCACGACGGCCAGCCGCAACGGCCGGGCCGGATCGGCGTCCGAGCCGTCCTCCTCCTCGCCGAGTTCGGCGGGCGGCGGATCGTCGGCGGCGAAATCCTCGTCCGGCGAGGCCGGTTCGGGCGCCTTGGGCAACGCGGCGGCCAAGGCGTCCTCGAGGTCGCCCATGCCCTCGGCATGTTCGGCCGAAATGGCCACCGGCGTCCCGAGGCCCAGCGCGAAGGCTTCGTTGGCGCCCGCTTCGCCCGCCCGACCTTCGCTCTTGTTGGCGACGAGCACGATCGGCTTGCCCGAGCGGCGCACCAATCTGGCGAAATGCTCGTCCTGCAGCGTCAATCCGGCCCGGGCGTCGACCACGAACAAAATGACGTCGGCATCGGCGACCGCGACTTCGGTCTGACGGCGCATCCGTTCGGGCAGCGCGCCGTCGGACCCCTCTTCGAGGCCGGCGGTGTCGATGACGTCGAAGTCGAGGCGCCCGAGATGGGCTTCGCCCACCCGCCGGTCGCGCGTCACGCCGGGCCGGTCGTCGACCAGCGCCAGCTTGCGGCCGACCAGCCGGTTGAACAGCGTCGATTTGCCGACGTTGGGCCGGCCGATGATCGCGACTTTCGGCGGCAAGTCAGGGCTTCGTCGGCTGCGCGCCGCGGACGAGCGCCAGCAGCGCCTCGGCCCGCTGGCGCTGGGAGGCGGTGGCGGCCGGGTCGGTCACGACCTCGTCGATCCATTTGCCGGCCCCGGCATAATCCTTGGCGTCGAGCGCGATCAGGCCCAGCGCCTCGCGCGCCGGGTCGGCCCAGACGCCGCCCGCCGCCAGCGCCGTGAAGCGCTTGGCCGCCTCGTCGGCCTTGTCGGCGTCGAGCCAAGCGTAACCCGCGCGCAACCGCGCGGCCTCGGCCAGCGGCGGATCGACCGAAGGGTCGGCGGCCACCGCGTCGAAGGCGGCCGCGGCGCCGGCGGGGTCCTTGGCGGCCTGCGCGCCCGCCGCCGACATGGCGGCGATGCCGCGATAGCCGGCCGGCGCGGTGGCGGCGATGCGCTCGAAGGCGTTCTTGGCGAGGTCGGACTTGCCGTCCCGCAGATAGCCCAGCGCGTCCTCGTAGGCCTGCGAAGCCGCCGCCGCCTGCGCGCGCACGTGGTCGGACCACAGCCGCCAGCCGGCGGCGCCCGCCAGGAACAGCAACGCCGCGGCGGCGATCGCGACGCGGTTCTTCTGCAGGAACGCGACGGTCTTGTCGCGCCTCAGATCTTCGTCGACTTCCTGGAAGATGTCGGCCATTGGGTTTGGCGCCGCCTCGATTGCGCGCGGGCGTTACCACGCCCGGCGCGCCCGCGCTACCGGCGGATCAGGGCGGGGCCCCGACGTCGGAAGCCCGCGCGTCGCCGCCGAACTACCAACGGATCAGGGCCGAGCCCCAAGTGAAGCCGCCGCCCATCGCCTCGACCATCACGAGGTCGCCGCGCTTGATCCGCCCGTCGGCGACCGCGGTGGCGAGCGCCAGCGGGATCGATGCCGCCGACGTGTTGCCGTGCAGCGCCACCGTCTTGACGACCTTGCCGGCCGCGATGCCGAGCTTCTCGGCCGAGGCGTCGATGATGCGCTCGTTGGCCTGGTGGGGCACGAACCAGTCGAGCGTGTCCGCGCTTTCTCCGGTGGCGGCGAAGGCGTCGACCACGACGTCCGTCACCATGCCGACCGCGTGCTTGAACACCTCGCGCCCGGCCATCTTCAAATGGCCGACCGTGCCGGTGGTCGAGGGACCGCCGTCGACGTAGAGCTTGTCGCGGTGGCGGCCGTCCGAGCGCAGGTGCGCTGTCAGCACGCCGCGCGGTTTCGCCCCGCCCTCGCGCCGCGCCTCGATCGCCATCGCGCCGGCGCCGTCGCCGAACAGCACGCAAGTCGTGCGGTCGGTCCAGTCGAGGATGCGCGAGAAAGTCTCCGCGCCGATCACCAGCGCGCGCGCGTTGGCGCCGGAGACGAGGAACTTCTCGGCCGTCGAGAGCGCGAACACGAAGCCCGAGCACACGGCCTGGAGGTCGAACGCGACGCCGCGCGTCACGCCGAGCGCCGCCTGGATCTCGGTGGCGCTGGAGGGAAAGGTATGGTCGGGCGTCGAGGTCGCCACCACGATCAGGTCGACGTCGGCGGCGGTCCAGCCCGCTTGCGCCATGGCGGCGCGCGCGGCGGCGGTTCCCAGCGAGACGGTCGTCTCGCCTTCGCCCGCCACGTAGCGCTGACGGATGCCGGTGCGCTGGACGATCCACTCGTCGCTGGTGTCGACCCTGGCGGCGAGCTCTTCATTGGAGACGGCGCGGGCTGGAAGGGCCATGCCGACGCCGGCCACGACGGCGCGCAAGGGAACTGCTTGGTCGGTCAAGGGGCGCGACACCGGTTGCGCGGCCCGCGACCCGGCCCGCCTCCCGCGCCATAATCGGCGCCCGCGCCTTAGGCAAGGGCGGGCCGCCCCGGCAAGACGGGATGGAGCGGGGGCCTATGGACGCTTTCGCTTCGCCGCGGTTTTCGGTATGAAGATGATCGCGGTCGAGCCAGGAGATCCGGGTACGCCCGCGGGGGAGTTCCGCCCCCCCGACCGCACCTCGCCTCCGACCGCGTGCCGCTTGGCCCTCCCCCGCTTCCCCCGCTACAGTCGCGCCAAGGAGGCGGGCATGGACACTCGGACGTTCGGCGAGATCGACGGCAAACCCTGCATGGAGGCGACGATCCGCTCGCAGGGCGGCGCGACGGCCAAGATCATCGGCTATGGCGCCGTCATCCGCGATCTCGTCGTGCCCGCGCCCGGCGGCCCGCGGCGCGTCGTGCTGGGCCTCGACACGCTCGACGATTATCTCAAGCACTCGCCCCATTTCGGCGCGCTCGCCGGGCGCTGCGCCAACCGGATCGCGGGCGGCAAGTTCACGCTCGACGGGCGCGACTACGCGATCCCGACCAACGACCACGGCAAGCATTCGCTGCACGGCGGCGGCAAGGGCTTCGGCAAGCGCGTCTGGACGCTGGCGGCGAGCGACACGCATTCCGCGACGCTGACGCTGCATTCGCCCGACGGCGAGGCCGGCTATCCCGGCGCGCTCGACGCGTCCTGCACCTATCGTTTCGCGGACGCGGCGACGCTGCGGATCGAGATCGAGGCGCGCGCCGACGCGCCGACCCTGTGCAACCTCGCGCTGCACTCCTATTTCAACCTCGACGGATCGGCCGACGCGCGCGACCACGAGGTGCGGATCGGCGGCTCGTTCCGCACGCCCGCCGATTCCGACCTGATCCCGACCGGCGAGATCGTCGCGGTGGCGGGAACCGACTGGGATTTCCGGCGGGCGCGCCCGGTGCGCAACCCGAAAGGCGTCCTCTACGACGACAATTTCGTGATCGAAGCCATGCCCGGCGCGGACGGGCTGGCCTTCGCCGCCTCGGCGCGTTCGCCGCGCGACGGCTTCACGCTGGAGGTCCACACGGACCAACCGGGCGTGCAATTCTACGACGGGGCGAAAGTGGCCTGCCCCGTGCCGGGGCTCGGCGGCGCGCGTTACGGCGCGCACGCCGGCCTGTGCTTCGAGCCGCAGACGTTCCCCGACGCGATCCATCGCCGGCATTTTCCCTCGCCCGTCCTGAGGCCGGGCGAGGTCTATCGGCAGACGACGGACTATCGCTTCCTGACGACCTGAGGCCCGCGCCTCAGAGCTCGGCCGACGGACCGGCTTCGGCCAGCGCCTGGCCGACTTCGAGGCCGAGGTCGTCGAGCGAAGCGTGCTCGCGCACCACCATGTCCTCGCCGCGCGCCTGGCGCTCGGCTTCCTCGGGCGAGCGGGCGACGTTGACCGTCACCTTCGGCTCGACTTCCGGATGCAGCGCGATCGCCACCGCGTGCAGGCCCAGCGCCTTGATCGGCGCCGTCAGCGACACCTGCGAGCGGGCGACCGCGAAGCCGGCGGCCGTCAGCGCGTCCGACACGTCGCGCGCCGAGACCGAGCCGTAGAGCTGGCCCGTCTCGCCCGCCTGGCGGATGATGGTGACGCTCTGGCCGTCGAGCTTGGCGGCGACGGCGTCGGCTTCCTTCTTCAGTTCGAGGTTGCGCGCCTCGAGCTGCGAGCGCTGCGATTCGAACTTCTTCTTGTTCGCCTCGGTGGCGCGCAGCGCCTTCTGCCGCGGCAGCAGGAAATTGCGCGCGAAGCCGTCCTTCACGCGGACGACCTCGCCCATCTGGCCGAGCTTGGCGACGCGTTCGAGCAGGATCACTTCCATGGTTCTTCTCCGTCTGGTTTGGATTGGGAATCGGGCGGTGAATCGACGGCCGCCGCGGGAACGCGGCGCCGCGCGCCGAAGACCGCGTCCGCCGCGCCGAGCAGCGCGGTGAGGATCGCGATCCACGGGAACAGGACGACGAAGGCGGCCCAATAGGCCGACAACGCCGCGGGACGCAGCGGCGTGCGCCGCGCCAAGAGATGCACGCGCGCGGCGCCGGCGGCGACGAACACGATCCCGAGCGCGCCCGCGGCGGCGAGCGCGAGTCCGCCGGTCGCGCCCGGCGCGAAGGACAGCGCGAGCGCCGCCACGATGGCGGGCACGGCCCGGAGCGGCGCGCGCAACGCCTCGGCGAGGCCGCCGGCGGGCCGGCGCA